>JAJPHY010000086.1 GCA_021325015.1 Actinomycetota bacterium
AAGAACCGGGCGTAGGTGCGGCTGTCGAACCGGAGATGCATGTACCAGAGCACCACGAGGAGGAACTTGATCGCGGCGAACACGAACAGGATGGGGATCAGCGCGCTCCGCGGGAGGTCCGCGTAGTAGACGCCGACCTCGCCGGCCGTCACGATCGCGAGGACGATCGCGATCCGGATGTACTCCTTGGGGCTCGGGTGCCGGACGACCCGACCCCCGCGGCCCGGACGCGTGATCGCTCGCTCCTGCACGCCCGTCTCGTCCACGTCGGCCCCCCCTACTTCCCCGTCGGGATGAGGTAGACGACGGTGAAGATCACGATCCAGACGATGTCGACGAAGTGCCAGTACAGGCCCACGAGCTCGACGGTCATGCTCTCGCGCTGCGTGATCTTGCCCGTGAACGACATCGCCACCAGGGAGAGCAACATGAGGATCCCGATCGCGACGTGCGTGCCGTGGAACCCGGTGAGCACGTAGAAGGTCGTCCCGAACAGGTTGGTCGAGAGCTTCAGCCCCTCCCGGTAGAACGTCGTGAACTCGTACACCTGGCCGCCCACGAACGTCATGCCGAGCAACGCCGTCGCCAGCAGCCAGACCCGCATCCGGGCGAGGTCCCCTCGCTGCACCGCCGCAAGCGCCAGCACCATGGTGAGCGAGCTCGCGAGCAGGACGAACGAGCTCACGGACGTGTACGGGATGTCGAACACGTCCTTCGGATAGGGCCCGACGAGGCTCGCCCCCCGGTAGAGCACGTAGGTGGTGATCAGCGCCCCGAACAACAGGCAGTCCGACGCCAGGAAGACCCACATCGCGAGCTTGGCGTTCGGCAGGCCAGTGCTCGTGGCCTCGTGCTCGCTCTCGTAGATGTGCTGCGCCGTCTCCATCGCTACTCCGCCGCGGGCTCGAACGCCCACCCGTACAGCCCGGCAAGCACCACGACCGCGCCCGCGACCGCCATCCACCAGTGGAAGATCACGCCGTATCCGATGAGCGGGAACCCGAGCGCGGCGATCACCGGGTAGTAGGAGGGCGAGGGAAGGTGGATCCCGTGCCCGGACCCGTGTGCGTCATCCGACCGCGGGTCTCCGGAACCCCCGGCCGGAACCGGCACGAGGGTCCCCTCCTCGGTCTCCGCGTACTTGCGGTGCCAGAAGTCGTCGAGCGCGTGGACGACCGGGATCTCGTCGAAGTTGTGTGGCGGCGGGGGCGACGGGACCGTCCACTCGAGCGTGCGCGCGTCCCACGGGTCCGCGGGGGCGTCCTTCGGGCGGCGGAAGCTCGCGACCGCGTTGCCGATGAAGATCAGCACGCTCACCGCGATCGTGAACGCTCCGATCGTGACGACGAGGTTCCAGACCCCGAGACCGAGGGCGGGCGTGTAGGTCTGGATCCGGCGTGGCATGCCCTCGAGCCCGAGGATGTGCATGGGCCCGAACGTCAGGTTGGCGCCGACCGCCATGATCCAGAACTGGACCTTCCCCACCCGCTCGTTGAGCATCCGGCCAAAGATCTTCGGCCACCAGTAGTACATCCCGCCGAAGAGCCCGAAGATCGCGCCGGCGAACAGCACGTAGTGGAAGTGCGCCACGATGTAGTAGGTGTCGGTCTGCTGGTAGTCGGCGGGGACGACCGCGTGCGTCACGCCCGACAGACCGCCGACCACGAACTGCGCGATGAAGCCGAGGGCGAAGAGCATCGGCGTCGTGAACCGGAGGTCACCCCGCCAGATCGTGCCGAGCCAGTTGAAGATCTTCACGCCCGTCGGGATCGCGATGATCATCGTGGAGATGCCGAACGCGGTGTTCGCCACGGGACCGAGTCCGGTCGCGAACATGTGGTGCGCCCACACCCCGAACCCGATGAAGCCGATCGCGATCCCGGAGAACACCACGAACTGGTAGCCGAACAGCGGCTTGCGGGCGAAGACCGGCAGGATCTCCGACACGATCCCCATGGCCGGCAGGATCAGGATGTACACCTCGGGGTGGCCGAACAGCCAGAACAGATGCTGCCAGAGCACGGGATCCCCGCCGGCGGCGGGATCGAAGAAGTGCGTGCCGAACCGCCGGTCGAACAGAGACTCGAACAGCCCGACCGTGATGATCGGCAGGGAGAAGGCGAGCAGGAACTGGACCACGAGAGCCATCCAGATGAACACGGGCATGCGGAACATGGTCATGCCCGGCGCCCGCATGTTGATGATCGTCACGGCGAGGTTCACGGCCGAAACCGTGGACGCGATGCCCGCCATCAGCAGTCCGGTCGAGTAAAACAGCATGTTGTTCCCCGGCTCGACCGTGGAGAGCGGCGCGTACCCGAACCACCCACCGTTGGGCGCGCCACCGAGCGCGAAGCTCGAGTAGATGAACAGGCCGGCGAACAGGAACAGCCAGCAGCTGAAGGCGTTGAGCCTCGGGAACGCGACGTCGCGCGCCCCGATCATGAGCGGGATCAGGTAGTTGAAGAACGCGGCGGACAGCGGCATCACGACCAGGAAGATCATCGTGAGGCCGTGCATCGTGAAGAACTCGTTGTAGGTCGAGGGCGACAGGATCTTCCCGTCCGGCTGCGCGAGCTGAAGCCGGATGAACAGGGCCTCGACCCCGCCCACGAGGAAGAAGAAGAAGGCGGTGGCCCCGTACAGGATGCCGATCCTCTTGTGATCGACCGTCGTGACCCAGCTCCAGAAGCCGGCCGTCGACCTCGGACGACGGAGCAGTCCCCCCCGGACCGTCTCCCCGGGTACGCTCACGCTCGCCATCGCACCGTTCCCGTCCTCATCTCAGCGTCATCAGGAAGGCGACCAGGGCATCGATCTGATCCTGGGAGAGCTTGGGGTTGAGCTGCATCCACGAGCCGGCCTCGACGGCCTGCGGGTCGCGGAGCCACGCCTCGAGGTTGGCCCTGGTGATCGGCATCGTGCAGCCCCGGAAGCAGCTCCGGCTCATCAGGTGGGTGAGGTTCGGGCCGCCGTTTGCGGTGAGCGGCTGGCCGTTCACCTGGAGGCCCCGGATCGCGTGGCAGGCGATGCACTGGCCGTTCAGGAAGTCGTTCATCCCGGTCGCCGCGAGCGAGCCCGCCGGAGGGGCCACGGCGTCGGCCTGTTGCGCCCGAACCCACGCGTCGAAGTCCTCCCGGGTCTGCGCGACCACCTTGAAGCGCATGTACGCGTGGGAGAGTCCGCAGAACTCCGCGCACTGGCCCGTGTAGGTCCCGGGCCGGTCGGCCTGGAGCACGAGGTGGTTGGTCCGCCCGGGCACCACGTCCTGCTTGCCCGCGAGCTCCGGGACCCAGAACGAGTGGATCACGTCGTCCCCGACGGCCGACGGAGGCGCCCCTTTCGGCGGCCCCGGCTGGCACTCGTTGGGAGCCGGAACCCCGCCGTACCCGACTCCCGCGGCGCAGAGCGAGACGTAGACGGGCTCGCCGACGGGGATGTGGAGCTCGTTTGCCGTGACGATCTGCTGGTCGGGGTAGTCGACCTCCCACCACCACTGGTGCCCCACCACGTTCACGTTCAGCACGTTGCCGGTGGGTGTGCGGGCCAGGTCGTAGATCGTCGACACGGTGGGGATGGCGACGCCGACCAGGATCAGCGCGGGCAGGATCGTCCAGCCGATCTCGAGACGACTGTTCCCGTGGATCTGCGGGGGGGTCTGCGGTCGACCCTTGCGATGCCGGTACCGGATCGCGAAGAGGACCAGCATCCCCTCGACGATGAAGAAGATCGCGGCCGCGATCCAGAAGACGGGCGTGAACAGCGTGTCGATCTTCTGCGCGTACGGACCCTGAGGGTTCAACGAGTCCTGGTGGTTGTTCGGCGCGCACGCGGCGGCGACGACGGCCAGGGCGCCCACGCCCGGGGCCAGTCGGGTGATCCTCCGCACGGTTCTCCTACCCCCACCTCAGCGCCGACGGAACGCGGCGCACTGTACCACCGTTCAGCAAGCGGGCGACCCCGATCACGTTCACGACACGCCGGCGTACGAGTGCAACCCGACGATCCACAGATTCACCGCGTAGTACGTGATGAGCAGCGAGACGAATCCCACCAGCGCGATCACGGCGGCACGATGGCCCTTCCACCCCGAGGTCGCTCGCGCGTGCAGGTATCCGGCGAAGATCACCCACGTGATGAACGACCAGGTCTCCTTCGGGTCCCACCCCCAGTAACGTCCCCACGCGTTCTCGGCCCAGATGGCCCCCGCGATGATCGCGAACGTCCAGATCGGGAACGCGAACGCGATGGTCCGGTACGCGATGCGGTCGAGCACAGCCGCCGACGGAAGGAGCCCGCGGCGCTCGGACGCCGCCCCCACCGGCTCGTCCGAGCCCGCCTCGAAGTGCGGTGGAGCCTCCTCGAGGCCCACCGCGCCCCCCATGATGGGCGGCGGCGTTGCGGCTCGACGCTCGAATCGATCCTTGACCAGGTACAGGATCGTGACGATCGAGCCGAGCGCGAACAGCGACGAGCCCGCGATCGCCGCGACCACGTGGATCTTGATCCAGTAGGAGTTCAGCGCCGGAACCAGCGGCCCCGGACCCACGTAGAGGAACTCGACCGCGATCGCCATCGTGAGCACCGCGAACGCGAGCGCGAACCCGCCCAGCGTCCGGAGCCGGTAGACCCCCTCGACGATGATCAGGTACGCGGCGACGACCAGCAGGGAAAGGAGCGACGAGTACTCGTACATGTTGCCCCAGGGCACGCGGCCGGCGGCGATCCCGCGCGTCACGACCGAGACGAGGTGCGCGAGGAGTCCGGCGTACGCGGTCAGGCTCGCGATCCGCCACACGACCGGCCGACGGAACGCCAGGTGGTAGAAGTACCCCAGCATGCCGGCGATGTAGGCGAAGAGCGCGACGTTGAACGCATCGGTCGAGACCCGGCTCCACTGCTCGACGCTCACGTGGTGTGCACCTTCTCCCGCGACCCCTCGTCCGCCCGCCCGTCCGACGAGCGAGCGATCTCGTCGACGAGCCTCGCAAACTCCTGCTCGAACTGCGGCCTGCGCTGGAGAGCGAACCCACCCACCTTGAGCACGGTCCCGGAGCCGTCGGGCTCGGCGGTCACCCACACCTTCCGCCGGGACGTGTAGAGGGCGGGCAGCAACCCCACCAGGATCAGGATAGCCGCGACGAGCTCGATCCACAGCCCACGGTCGCGTTTCACCTCCAGCACCGTGTACTGCCGGAGATCGGGGAACGACATCGTGAGCCCCCGTCCGAGCTGCACGCTCTGGCCCGCGCCGATCACCCCGCTCGTCCACCGCCGCATCGCGGCGGTGTCGATGCTCGAGATGCTCTGCGGCCGGTCCAGGCGCAGGTCGCCTCGGTAGGCCGTGTAGGTCATGACCGGCGCGTACTCCGTGAGCATGGGCATCGCCTTGCCGGCCGAGAGCAGCGCGTACAGCGCGCGACTGTCGGGCCAGAGGCGGAACTGGATGCCCACCTGCGGCCGGAGCGATGGAAGCTTGACCGCGCAGTCCCAGGGGAGCTGCAGGGGGCTCACCCCCGGAGGCGGTGTCCCCTGCTGGCAGACCACCGGCCCCGAGGCGACGAGCCGCCCGTCCTCGCGGACGTCGATCACCGGAGCCCAGCCGTACCCGAACTGGTAGAGCTTCACGCCGTCGATCGCCGCGGGATGGTTCACGCGGATGTCGACCGTCTTCACGTACCTGCCGTCCGGGTCGTACAGGTCCGCCCGGGTCACGAAGTCCTCCGGGATCCCCGACGGGATCCGGTAGGTCGCCGTGAAGCTGTCGACGTGGACACGGATGCCCGTATGCGCCTCGTCGAAGAACCGGCCTTCGTGGATCTGGCCGGCGTAGTTCGCGTGCGCCTCGGTCCAGGTCTGCCCCTCGACGATCGTGGCCTGACCCGAGAACCCCGTCCCCTTCCCCCAGATGACCCCGACGAGGATGAGGAAGAACGACCAGTGAAAGAGCAGGCTCCCGGCCTCGCGCGCAAGGCCCTTGTCCGCCGCGAGCGACTGAGGGGCCGAGCCGTTCGATCCCGCGACTCGATACAGGCGGCGACGGAGGACGCGCCGGGCCCGGGCCATCGCCCGGTCGGGCGCGAGGGCCACGTGGCGCACGGTGTAGTGCCGCATCGACTCGAGCTCGCGGGCGGGCTGGGGTCTGGTTCGCAGGTTCCGCACCAGCGCGCGGGTGCGCGGAACCAGGCATGCCACCAGGGAGACCAGGAGCAGGGCGGTGATGAGCGTGAACCACCACGACCCGAACACATCGAACAGCCCGAGCTGGTTGTAGATTCTCGCGCGCAGCGGGTGGTCGCGGAACATCGCGGCGATCCGCGCGTCCGAGGTCCCCACCTGCGGGACCAGCGAGCCGGCGACCGAGCCGAGAGCGAGGAGCAGGAGCAGGAGGAGCGCCGTCCGCATCGACCGGAGGGTGCGCCACACCAGGGCGACGGACTGGAGCAGGGTGACCCGGGGGGATGAGGCCGTGGCGGAGGACATCGCGAGGCTCCGATTGTAGGGCGGTCCGGATCCGTCGTCCGGTCCGTCCTCGCGGTCAGATCGGCGGGGTGAACCTCCCGACCTGGCGCAGGATCGGCGAAAGCAGCCGCGTCCACAGGTTGGTGGCGACGAGCACGCCGATCGCGATCATCACGGCCCCCGAGATCCCGGCGATCCAGTGGTAGTTCCGCTTGACGAAGGCGAGCGCGCCCATGATCCGGCGGATCCCGAGCCCGACAAGCACGAACGGCAGGCCGAGCCCCAGCGAGTACGCGAGCAGGAGCATCGCGCCCCGGGCCGAGCCCCCCTGCGCCGTGGCGATCGCCAGCACCCCGGCGAGCACGGGCCCGATGCAGGGAGTCCAGCCCATCCCGAACGCGACCCCGAGCGGGAAGGCCCACGCGGGCCCCGGCCGCACGCGCTCGAGGAGGGGACGACGCTCCGCGTACAGCCCCGGCCAGCCGATCCGGAGCGCGTACAGGAGCATGAGCAGGCCGAACAGCACGATCACGGCTCCCGAGATCCGCGCTCCCGTCGGCGACTTGAGCACCCGGGGCAGCGCGCCTCCGGCGAACGCGCCGAGCGCGGTGAAGACGACGGCGAACCCGCCTACGAACAGGAGAATCGGGACAAGCGGGCGCCCCTCGTCCCGGGACTCGCCGCCGGCGACGAACGAGAGGTAACCGGGAACGAGCGGGAAGACGCAGGGCGACGCGAACGACACCACACCGGCGGCGAACGCCAGCCCCGGTGCCCACCACGAGGCGAGCCCGCGCTGGACGAACCCCGTGACGTCCGCGATCCCGACCTGCATGTCGAAGCACGAGTGTAGGTGCCCGCCGGCGCGGGGTGGGGGTTGCAGGGCCGACGGGATCGCGCCATAGTGGGAAGGGCTTGTGAAGACGTTCACAAGCCCTCGGTGCGATGGACGTCACGGGGGGATGCGAGAGGGCCACGGCTATAATCAGCCGCCGGTCGAACGCGAGGGTGGATTCCGCATGAGGGTTTCGGAACGGCTCGCGCCGCTCAAGGAGCGCGCGGAGCGCTTTCTCAAGGAGTTCGAGTGGACCTGGACCACGGCGGTCGTGTTCTGCCTGTTCCTCGCGTTCTTCACCCTGGTGACGATGGTGGTCATCCCCTCGTTCTGGATGTACTTCGCCGAGCAGAAGCTCGGCTGGGGAGGGCCCTCGGGGGGCGGGGACTGGCGGCTCGAGCTCCGCGACGCCATCGCCATGGGCCTCACCACCGGGCCGTTCGTCACGATCCTGGTGATCGCCGCGGTCCTGCAGAACTGGCGCCGGCGGCTTCGAGGCCAATCCGCCGAGCGGCCGACCGGCGGCTATCGATGAGGACGTAAGGAGCCCGCGCCATGCCGTTCACGAAGACCGAGGTCGACATCCACACCGACTACGTCGTGCAGGCGGTCGACGTCGAGTGGCTCGCGAAAGGCGTCAAGTCGCCCAAACACCTCATGCTCGACCCCGACAACTGCATCCTGTGCCGGGCGTGCGAGGACGTCTGCCCGTGGAACTGCATCTACATGATGTCCGCCGGCATCGTCGAGGGGGCCGAGGACGAGGCCGTCCGCGCCGAGGTCGAGGGCGCCTACGCGGTCTTCGTCGTCGACGACAACGCGTGCACGCGCTGCTCGGTCTGCGTCGATCGCTGTCCCACCGACACGCTGTACTATGCGCGCCTGCCGGAGGAGAGCGCCGGCACGCGGACGATGGCCGCGGTTCCGATGTCCCAGCGGGCCGAGGCCGAGCAGTGAGCCGAGTGGGGAGATAGGGGAAGCGTGAAGCTCAAGCCGCCGTCGCCCAGCGAGGTGCTGGAGCGGGTCCGCGACACCGAGGTCTGGAAGTCGATCTTCCGGCCGGGGTCGATCTTCCGGAGGGGCTACAAGGACACGTCGCGCGATCGCGCCCTGGCCACCATGAACAACGTCCTGTACCACCTCCACCCCGTGAAGATGAAGCGTCACGGGCTGAAGCTGACGTACACGTTCTGCCTCGGCGGCCTCTCGTTCTTCCTCTTCATCCTGCTCACGGTCACCGGCATCTTCCTCATGTTCTTCTACCGGCCGATGGCCGACATCGGAGGGGCCACCGCCTACGCGGACATGCAGAACATCCGCACGTCGGTGTTCTTCGGCGACCTCGTCCGGAACCTGCACCGCTGGGGCGCCCACCTGATGGTCTTCACCGTCACGCTCCACATGGCCCGCGTGTTCTACACGGGGGCCTACAAGCCGCCGCGTGAGTTCAACTGGGTGGTCGGCGTGATCCTGCTGTTCCTCACGCTGGGTCTGTCGTTCACCGGATACCTCCTGCCGTGGGACCAGCTCGCGATCTGGGCGGTCACGGTCGGCACCAGCCTGGCGGGGTACTCGCCGTTCATCGCCAAGCAGGCCAACTTCCTCCTGCTCGGCGGCGTGGTGGTGGGTCCGAACACGTTGCTTCGCTGGTACGTGCTGCACGTCCTCGCGCTCCCGTTCGTGCTCGTGATCTTCCTGGCGGTGCACTTCTGGCGGATCCGCAAGGACGGCGGCATCTCCGGACCGCTGTAAGAGGGGACGAGGAGCCGATGGCGCGAGAGGACACCCCGCTCGACCAGGAGACCTTCGACAAGGTCCTGGCCGACGAGCTCGCCAAGGGAACCGACCGGCGTGTGGCCGAGGGCCGCGCGAGATCGGCCGCCGTCCGGGCGCTGCGGGCCAAGGAGGGAGGGACCGGCGCGCCGCCACCCTCTGCGCGCCCCGCCGCGACCGGCTCCGAGGCCGCCCCGGCCGGGCCCGGCACCGCCGGTGGCGCCGGGAGCGCCTCCGCGCCGCCTCCTCCCTCCGAACCCGCCCCACCTCCGACTGCCGCG
>JAJPHY010000085.1 GCA_021325015.1 Actinomycetota bacterium
AGCTCGATCTCCTTGGCGATCGAGACGCCGTCGTTGGTGATGGTCGGCGCGCCCCACTTCTTCTCGAGGACGACGTTGCGGCCCTTCGGCCCCAGCGTGATCTTCACGGCGTTGGCGAGCTGATCCATGCCGCGCTCGAGCGCCCGCCGCGCGTCCTCGTCGAAGGTGATGAGCTTCGGTGCCATCCCTTCCTCCTTCTGCCTTCCGGGCTCCCCGGGGAGCCGCTCACACCCTGCCTCTGAGACTGCTAGCACTCGGAGCCTCCGAGTGCTAACGCATTGTAGCCGCATCCCCCGGGTCTGTGGCAAGGGGGTGAGCCGAGGGGAACGGGGCACGAGGGGGGCCGGGGGGCCGAGGGGCCCGGGCGGCGACCAGGACGAGCGCAGACGCCAGCGAGGGGGGGCGCCCGCCTCTTCCGGGCGCCCCCGCTCCCCCTCGCGAGGTCGTCAGCCCTCGTCGGTCGGCTGCGTCTCGACCATGCTGTGGATCTGCTGGACGATCTCGGCGTTCGCGAGCGTGGTCACATCGCCGAGCGGACGTCCGCGGGCGACGTCCCGCAGCAGCCGCCGCATGATCTTCCCGGAGCGCGTCTTGGGCAGGTCGGTCGTGAAGATGATCCCGTGGGGGCGGGCGATCTTGCCGATCTTGTTCGAGACGTGCTCGCGAAGCTCCTTGGCCAGAGCGTCGTCGCCCTCGTAGCCCTGCTTCAGCGTGACGAACGCGACGATCGCCTCCCCGATCACCTCGTCCGGACGCGACACCACCGCGGCCTCGGCCACCTTCGGGTTGTCGACGAGCGCACTCTCGATCTCGAAGGTCGAGAGCCGGTGTCCGGCGACGTTCATGACGTCGTCGATCCTGCCCAGGAGCCAGAAGTACCCGTCTTCGTCTCGACGGGCCCCGTCGCCGGCGAGGTAGACCTTCGGTCCGTACTGGCCGAAGTACTGCGATACGTATCGGTCCGGATCGCCCCAGATCGTCCGCAGCATCGCGGGCCAGGGATGCGTGAGCACGAGGTACCCGCCCCCGCCGGGCGGAACGGAGTTGCCCTGCTCGTCGAGCACGTCCGCCTGGACGCCCGGGAAGGGGAAGGTGGCCGATCCGGGCTTCAACTTGGTGATGCCCGGGAGGGGGGTGATGAGGATCATCCCGGTCTCGGTCTGCCACCACGTGTCGACGATCGGGCACCGACCGCCTCCGACGACCTTCCAGTACCAGACCCATGCCTCCGGGTTGATCGGCTCACCCACCGTCCCGAGGAGCCGGAGAGAGGACAGGTCGTGCTTCTCGACGTGCTCGGTCCCCCAGCGCATGAACGCGCGGATGGCGGTCGGTGCCGTGTACAGGATCGTGACTCGGTAGTCCTCGATCATCCGCCACCAGCGGTCCTTATCCGGCCAGTCGGGCGCTCCCTCGTACATGATCCCTGTGGTGTGGTTGGCGAGCGGTCCGTACACGATGTACGAGTGCCCGGTCACCCACCCGATGTCGGCCGAGCACCAGAACACGTCGTCGTCGTGGATGTCGAAGATCAGCCGGTGGGTGGCGCTCACGCCGGTCAGGTACCCGCCCGTCGTGTGCACGATCCCCTTGGGCTTGCCGGTCGTACCGCTCGTGTACAGCAGGTAGAGGACGTCCTCGGCATCCATCTCCTCGGGCGGGCACTCGGTGGACTGACCCTCGACGAGCTCGTGGTACCAGAGGTCCCGTCCCGGGGTGAACGGGTGTTCGCCGCCCGTACGGCGAACCGTGATCACGTGCTGGATCGACGGGCACTCCTTGAGCGCCTCATCGGCGTTGGCCTTGAGCGGGACCTCGGCACCGCGCCGATAGCCGCCGTCCTGCGTGATCAGGACCTTCGCCTGTGCATCGTTGATCCGGTCCTGCAACGACTCGGCCGAGAACCCCCCGAACACGACCGAGTGCGGAGCACCGATCCTGGCGCACGCGAGCATCGCGACGGGGAGTTCCGGGATCATCCCAAGGTAGATCGCGACGCGGTCGCCTCGCTGCACGCCGAGGGACTTCAGCGCGTTCGCGAAGCGCGAGACCTCGTCGAGGAGCTCCTTGTAGGTGATCGTCCGCCTCTCCCCGGGCTCGCCCTCCCAGTAGTAGGCCACCTTGTCGCCTCCGCCGGCCTCGACGTGTCGATCCAGGCAGTTGTAGGAGGCGTTCAGCTTGCCGCCGACGAAC
This sequence comes from Actinomycetota bacterium, assembly GCA_021325015.1. Classification (GTDB taxonomy): domain Bacteria; phylum Actinomycetota; class UBA4738; order UBA4738; family HRBIN12; genus JAJPHY01. The sequence goes on from JAJPHY010000085.1 coordinate 2,194, forward strand.
CACTTCACCCAGGGCGGATTCCAGTCCAGCACGGTGTCCCACTTCCGGTACCAGGAGAGGCGCTCGGCCTGCTCCGCCCAGAACCCCTCGAAGTCGCTGGCGGCCTGCTCGTAGATCGACCCGTCCTTCACCAGCGCGTTCGCCGTGAACTCCGGGGGAGGCTCGAAGACGCGGTCCTCCGACAGGAGCGCCGCGATGTTCTGCTGGACCTCAGCCATGGTGGTCCCTCCATCTGCCCGGTCGTGGCCGCCATCCTAATCCGCAAGCGCGCAACCGGAGGGGGCCGAACGGGAGCGAGGTCGGGGCCGAACGGGCCGGGACGGGTGCTTGCATCCGTGCCTGGAGCGGGGGACGATCGTACCCACGAGGCCGCCATCGAGGCGGCCTCGAGAGCTATCGGGGGAGGAGGCCGCATGGCCACGTACGAGGCGTACTGCGTGAAGTGCCGCGCCAAGCGCGAGTTCGAGGGCAAGGAGGTTACGCTCAAGAACGGCCGGCGGGCCGCTCAGGGCACTTGCCCGGTCTGCGGCACGAAGATCATGCGAATCCTGGGAAAGGCCTCCTAGCTCAGGACCTAGCTCAGGACGATCCACCATCCGCCGGTGCGGACCGTCTCTCGACCAGCGATCTGATCCCCAGGATCGCCTCGCGGCGCACCTCTACGACCGGGTCCCGGGCGGCGGCGTAGGACAGGCCCCGAAGGGCGAGGGCTCCTCCTCCGGCGGCGAGGGCCGCGACCGCGTTTCGCCGCACGTCGGGGCGGTCGTCATCGAGCAGCTCGAGCACCACGGCCTCGGATCTCCCCACCGATCCGTCGGGCAGTTCGGCCGCGGGCTCGACCGTCCCCTGCGAGCCTTGGGCCCCCGCGACCTCCGGGGCCTTCGTCGGGACCTCCTGGCGCGGGCCCTCCGGCTCGGCGAGCAGGGCGGTGGGCTCCGGGCGGACGTCCTTGCCTGCGCCGACCCGTGTCTGGGTCTCGCTCGTCGATCGGCCCTCCACCCCTCTCGGCGCGTTCGGGCGCGAGCCCCCAAGCTCGACCACGGGACGATCCGGTACACGCTCGAGACGCCGCTCACGCAGGCTCCGGACCTCACGCCTGGTGATCCACAGCCACACGAGAGCCGCGAGGGCGACGGCTGCAGCCGCCGCCGCGATCAGCAACGCCACCAAGCTCCCCTCCCGACCCGAGCTCGACCTGCCCGCCGGGCGCCTTCCGCCCCTCCGCCAGGCTAGCCTCCCTCCGAGGTCTCCGTCAGCCGCTCGAGGACCTCGCCCGCGACCTCGGCCACAGCGGCTATAGGATCCGAGCTCGCCGAGCGCCTGACGGCCTCCACAGCTCGTCGATCGCCGAGCCTGCCGAGCCCACGGAGGGCGGCGATCCGCACCTCCTGGTCGGGATCCGCGAGCGCGGCGATCAGCGCTTCGGAGGCCTTCGGCCCCCCGATCGCCACGAAGGCCTGCACGGCGCGGAGTCTCGACCGGCTCTCCAGCGCGCCCAGGCGCTGCAGGAGCGGCTCGAGACCGACGAGCCGCTGAAGGAGCCATCCCCCCCGCCCGGCCACCTCGGGCGAGAGCTCGACCACCCGGTCGATGAGCTGATCCACCGTGGCCCCGCCGATTCGCATCCTGCCGAGTGCGGCGACCGCCGCCTCCCGAACCCCTGCGTCCGCATCCACCGCCGCCGCGACCAGCGGTCCCAGCGCAGAACGGTCGTCGGTTCCCCACAGGGCCCCGACCACCTCCACCCGAACGACCGGGTCCGGGTCCGTCAGCGCCCGTTCG
>JAJPHY010000089.1 GCA_021325015.1 Actinomycetota bacterium
CCGCGGTGACCACCAGCCTCGCAAGCGACATCCCCCACCCCCGTCGTCTGAGGTGTGAACGATGTCGCGAGACAGGTGTGAACTATGTCCTGAAACCAGACACTCCCGGGGGCACCAAGCCTGTGACCAGCGGAAACACACGCATGTTGTCTACGGTGGTCGAAAAACATGCACGTGATTTTCCGGCTCCTGGTCAGGCTTGACGGACGCGATCTCGCCCTCGGGGGACGTCTTCAGAGTGCTTCTTCGGTTGGCGCGTGACTCTCCTTCTGTCTGAACAATGCGATCGGCCCATGAGCCAGGAATCCAAGAGCACCGCGAGGCTTTGAACCGCGGCCTCGCGCTGCGCAGTCGTCATCGGCACGGACTCGGGCGGCAACAAGCCGATCGGCGGAAGCCTGGGGCGGCCGCCCCGACGCGTGGGTTCATCGTCCGAGGCACCTGCCATGCCCAGCCCGGAGGTCACCCGCATCGTCGAACCCGGCCTCCCCTCAGGAGCATCCGTTCTCGAACGGTGACGTCTTCGAGAAGCTCGGAATCCCGGAGGTGCCGGGGAACCTCGATTCCGAGTCGTCCGTCGACGTAACGACGAGCCGGTCGCCCTGTAGGACCATGGTCGACGTGTGAACCCTCCAGGGTCCGCTGAGGCTGTCGCCGACGTTCTCGGCGTGGATCGAGACGAGCTCGCGTGTCCCGTCCTCGTTCACCCGGCAGATGATCGGGCTCTGCAGGCCCGAGTCGAACCCTCCACCGAGGATCGCCGGTCCCGGTTGGACGTACGGGGGATCGCCCGGATCCGCGATGACAAGCGCCCGGATCCCGTCCGGGTCGACTCGATACAACTCAACCAGGCCTGTAGCGGCCGCCGAGCTCACGTCGACCGCGAGCTCATCGCTCCCGTCTCCGTCCAGGTCCGTTGCGCTGAACACGTAGGCGCACAGCCCGCCCTGACAGTCGGCGAAGGCTTGCTTGACGATCTGCCCCGATCCGAACCGGATGAGGACCTCCTGCGATGAGAGGTTCTCGATTACCTCTCCGTCTCGATTGCACGAGATGCTCCCGGTGACCAGCTCGATGAACTCCGCTTCGTCCGTCGCTCCGTCGCCATCGAAGTCGCCGGATGTGGTTGCCTGGACGCAGCGAGTCAGCGAGGCGGTCTCCCCATCCATGGGGATCGGCTGCCAGGCTGGATCGACGGCGTCACCGCTGTGAGTGAGCTGACTGACCTCGCCACTCTGGAGATTCAAGAGGAAGATGTCGGAGCCTCCCTCGTGATACCGGGTGAAGGCGAGAGCGCGACCGTCCGGCGACCATGCGAAGGAGCGATCGAAGCCGACGCCGGTCACCAGGCGGGTCAGGCCGCTCCCGTCCGCGTTCACCATCTGGATGGTTGCCTGCTTGATCGGGTCGTCCAGAGTCCAATCGGTCTTCACGAACGCAACCTTCGTCCCATCGGGCGACCAGACGGGAGAGCGGTACTCGTCGACCTCGTACTCACCTCCGATCAGTTGCCGGAGGTTCGAGCCGTCAACCGCAACCGTCCAGAGCCCCTCGTTGCCTCCTTCGCACAGCACCGCGAACACGATCGTCGATCCATCGGGGGACCAGGATGGATCGACGTCGTAGCAGGCATGCTCGCCCTCATAGCGAGCCACTCGCCGAACGCCAGTTCCGTCGACGTTCATCACGTAGATGCCGTCGAATGAGCCGAACACGAGTTGGCTTCCGTCCGGGGACCAGGCTTGCGGTCCAATACTGCCCGGTTGACCCTGGAACTGGAAGACGGGCGTGAGGTCCGAACCATCAGCCGAGACCGTCGAGATAGATGGCTTCTCGTCGGATGCCGACGTCACGAACGCCAAGGTCCTTCCGTCGGGCGACCACGCCGGATCGGATCCTTCGATCAGGGGAGACAGGTTGGCGCCGCCGGGATCAACGAGGGTAATCGTGTCCTTCTCCGCTCGACGCACGTACGCGATCTGACCGTTGTCGACCGTCGCGGCCGGGCGAGGCGTCGGCAACTGCGGCCTTTCGCGGAAGGCCCAGATCGCGAATCCGATTCCAGCCGCCCCAACGGTGATCGCGAGGACAGCTGTCGCCAGACGATGCGGGCGACGCGGACCGGAGCGCGAGCCGGGACTACGGCGCTCCGCCTCGGGCCAGAGATCCGGGGCGTCGAGCCGATCGAGAGTTCGGAAGTGCTGCTCGAGGTCAGTCATTCCTGCTCCTCCAAGATCCGGCGAAGGCGCTTTCTCCCCTGGCTGAGGTGCACACGCACGGTGGCGGGGCTCGACCCAATGATTTCCGCGATCTCCTTGGTCGGATAACCCGCGTAGTAGTGGAGAACGAGCGCGGCTCGTTGGTTCGGCGAGAGCCGTGAGAGACCGGCAACCAGTCTCGCGGACGGCTCCTCCATCTCATAGCTTGGGTCGGCGACGGGCGGCCGGAAGCGCCCGCGATCCTTAAGCTCTCCGGCAGCGATCCGAAACGCTGCCCGCCAGACCCAACGTTGCGGGTTCCGGAGATTGCTCCCGCGGCCGATCGCCTGCGCGAACGCCTCGGCCACAGCGTCGCTCGCCACCTCTCGATCTCCGGAGAACGCCACGAGCGCACGCCACAGACGAGCGCCGTCGTCCCGGTAGAGCTGCTCCAGTCCGCGCCCGGCCGTCACCAGTGCATCCTGCACCACACCCCTACAGGACTCATCTTGGGCTCGAAGGTGTAGGGACATCAGCAGATTGTTGGACGATCCCATCCCTCACGTCGGCGGAGGGACGGTTGAGCACCGGCTCCTTGTGACGAGCGGCGGATTGGAGACCGACAGCGGCATTACTCTTGCGGGATAGTTGCCGCTCGAAGTGCCACGAAGGAGGGGGCGTGCCGTCCGCCAGGTCCTCGTCGCTGCCCGAGACCGACCTCACCCGGATCAAGCGGTGGGTCGAGAAGGAGAACGATCGGATCCCGCCTCACGCTCGGGGCGAGGTCCGCATCGAAGCCGACGTCGATGACCGCTCCGTGATGATCCTGGAGTGTCGGCCACCGTGGGATCCCGAGCGGACGGGGTCGGAGTGGACCCGCGTGCCCGTTGCTCGGCTTCGCTACACGAAGTCGCGCCGGGAGTGGACTCTGTACTGGCCGGACCGGAACTCCAAGTTCCACCTGTACAACCTCGTCGCACCCACGGCCGACATCGTCGCCCTTCTCGATGAGATCGATCGAGACCCAACGTCAATCTTCTGGGGATAAGCGCTGTCGTTCAGAATCGGCCTTGCCGATCTCGACGCGTGGAGTCACTCCCCGATTCCTCCCCAATCTCTCCTCGGCGTGAGGAATCGCCGTGGTTGGTCATGCCTGGAGTCAGCTCGAGTGCGAGGTCCGCGGGCGCCCCTTTCCCCCGCTTCTGTACCCCTTGCGCCGGACCTTCGCGTGACGCGCGCTGAGCTGGAAGACATGTCCTTCTACCTGCGGACATTTTTTCGAGTACTGTCCAGCTGGGTGCACTGACGAAAGGGACGACGTGCCGCTCCCGTTCGGAGGCACGAGTTTCGGGGCCAGCACCGCTCGAACCCCCAGCTCATTCCGATGCGGATGGAAGGTGGCCCGGGAGTCGAGAGCGGCGAGCAGCTCCCGGAAGGACGCTTCCGCAAGGAGCGCGGCATCGACGTCCAGCAACGGCAGGAGGTCGACCAGCTCCTGCGCCTGTTCGCGATCTGGCTTCGCGGCGAGTGCCCGTTCGGCCGCCTCGAGCTTGCCCTTGATTCGCATGTAGCCCCACCGGGGGTTGTCTTTGGCCATCTGCCGATCAGCCGGACGATCTCCGGGTCCGTGGGTGGCCGACCCCCGCGGTTCGCCTTGTGGAACGACCTTCACCTGCGGGCGCAGGACCAAGATCTCGGCCTCTCGCCACCGGGCCTTGCCTTCGGGTGCGAGGCGGAGCAGAAGCCGTAGCACGAAGTAGAGGACCGCGAGGAGCACCGCCGCATCCTACTGCGGAGCGAATCACAGGTTTCTGCACCCTTCACGGTCATGGCTCGATCGTTCCGGCGTCCACCGCGAGCCTCATGGGTAGGCATCTTGATGTCGCAAAATCCGTGCTATGATGCACGCATGCGGACGACCGTGACCATCGACCCCGACCTGGCCGCCAGGCTTCGAAGGATCGCCTACGAGCGAGGGATCTCGTTCAAGGAAGCCCTCAACGACACGCTTCGGGCGGGGCTCGGTGCCGAAGCCGGCACCGCTCGTCCGTATCGTCTGCGGGCGCGGCGTCTCGGCCTGCGGCCCGGGATCGAGCTGGACAAGGCTCTCCGTCTCGCCTCGGCGCTGGAGGACGAGGAGACTCTCCGCAAGCTCGAGCTGCGCAAGTGAAGCTCACCGACGTGAACCTGCTGCTGTACGCGCTCGACGCGGACGCTCCGCGGCACCGGGCGGCCCGGCGGTGGCTGGAGGAACAGCTCTCGGGGACCGAGACGTTCGCGTTCACCTGGGTGGTGCTCCTCGCGTTCGTGCGGCTCAGCACGAACCCGCGCGTCTTCGAGAAGCCGCTCGAGCCAGCCGAGGCGTTCGACATCGTCGAGGGCTGGCTCGCGCAGCCCTGTGCGACGGTCGTCCATCCAACCGAGCGACATTCCGCCCTGCTGCGCGAGCTCCTCGAGCCGCTGGGCACCGCGGGCAACCTCACCACCGACGCGCACCTGGCGGCGCTTGCGATCGAGCACGGCGCCGAGCTCTGCTCGTGCGACGCGGACTTCTCGCGGTTCCCCGGGCTCCGCTGGCGCGACCCGCTCGCATGAAGACGGCTTCCCTGGATAAGGGCGAGCCGGCGATCCCGCCGTCGTCGCTCCCGTGTGCGCTCCCCATGCAAGCCTCCGGCGATGGGGAAGGAAGGGAGATGCTACCCGTTGGACCCAACCCGGATGTCACGGTTGGCCCCAGCGCTCAGTCACCGAGCGGGTACGTCGCCTCTACCTGAACGAGCGCGGGCGGCAGGCGTCGGTCCTTTCGTCCGGTTCGCCCCGGGGGCACCAAGCCGTACGGTGGCCCCAAGGACGGACGCGGAAGACCGGCTGGATGTGGCCACGATCTCTGATCCTGATCTCGGCCACCACCACCCGCTTCACCGCCTTCCGTTCCGGAAGGGCACCCTCGCTCAGCGCTCGCTCGATGTCGCCCACGAGCTCCGCGAGCTCGGCAGGGTCCGGGACGCTCGGCAGACTCTCCGATCTCTCCTCGGCCAGCTCGGAACGTCGGGCCTCGAGCGAGGCCAGCTCGGTCGGGAGCTCCTCGATCCTGCGAATGCGGACCTGCTCTCGGAGCCTTCCCTCCTCGAAGGCCTGGAAGGAGCGGTCCGACCACCCCTGCGTCGTGCGGACCCGCCCCCGCCGCGGCAGGGCCGCGTCCGCGCGAGCGATATGAGCCCGGGGGGAGCATGGGCCGGGGGTTGGTCGCCCCCCCACCCCTCACCTGTCGCTATCGCTCGTGAAGGCTCATCGAGAAGCCGAGCCGGCCAGCGCGGGCCTCTCGGACCAGTACGTGCCCGAACGCCCCGCACGCGCCCGCGATCAGCCCCGCGTGTGCGACGGTGTGGACACCGACGTTCGCGGCGGCGGCCCCGTGAGCGGCGTGCGCGAGCGGTGTCGTGGCGAGTGCGGCCGACAGGCCCCACGCGAAGGCGGAGAAGCGGACCAGTGCGGGCCGCATCAGCGCGGCGAGGACGCCGGCAGCGAACACGAGCTCGAGGACGGACGCGGCGACATCGGGCAGGCCGACGGGCTCCGGCGTCTCGTTGAGCAGCGGGAGGCGCATCGTCCTGGTCGCGACCCACGCCGCCACGACGGCGATGCTGCCCAAGGCGCTCCAGACGAGAGGCGCCCGGTTCGCGCGCCGGAGCAGCAACCATCCCAGCGCGAGCTGGGCCACGCTGAGCGCGAGCAACGCGACCGCGAGGATGGCGCCTCCGTTCTATGCTCCACCGCGGCCCACAGGTGGATCGCACCCGCTCCGAACGCGAGCGGCGCGAGGGGCGTCGGGTCGACGCCCCTCCGCTGGATCGCGAGCAACCCCGCTCGTTGCCTCATACGGCGCCTGCGGGGGTGGCGGGGCGGTCGCCGTACAGCTTGGCGACGGCGAAGCCGGCGATCAGCGCGAACACGGCCGTCGCGGCATGCACGATGTTGTAGGACCAGGGCAGCGGCCCGGTCGAACCCCAGCAGGTTGCCGGTCCAGCAGGTTGCCGGTGACGTCGCGGGCGAATACGCCCAGCAGCGTCACCACGACGAACACGATGCCGATGATCCTGGCCACCAACCTCGCCGCTACGTCTCCCGCGAAGAACGACCCGAGAACGGCCACGCCGACGATCCAGTGGACTGCGTTCTGCGCCGCGGTGACTCCCAGGATCGTCGTGCCCCCGATCGTCCATCCGGCCGAGCCCAGCACATCCTCGATCACCGCGACGGCCACCTACGCGATCCCGAAGATGAGCGCGTACGTCCGTGCGATGCTCATGCGTGAAGTCGATCCCGGCATCGATACCTCCTCCCAGTCCAAGAGCGCTTTGGACGATCCGTGATTCGCACCGACGGAGACGCCGGATCACCGGCCCGCACGGCCAGTCTGGGCGGCACCAGCGATGACGCCGGACGCCCGGCCCATCGAGCAGCCAAGCTTCGCCAAATGGACGTCCTCGAGCGATCCGCGACGGGTCCCTGTGGGCCTCGATGCCGGCCGTCGACCCGACCGACGCGAGAGCAGGACGCGAACGGCCCGGGCGCGGGTACGGGCCGAGGTGGAAACGGTGCTCGCTCGATGGCAGGCGGGCGAACGGCCCGAGGGCCGGGGCCGAGACGCCGTCACGCGCGACCGGTGAGGAGCCGGCCGATCGCCCACAGGCCGAGCGGCGTCGACCGCGCCCCCGTGATCGAGGTCCAACCCGTCGGCTTTCTTCCGAACACGACCGGCTGTTCCTCCAGGGCCAGGGCCCCGAGCTCGGCGAGCGGCCGCATCGCCCCGTACGCGATGTCGCCTTCGATCCAGTCCGCGAGCGCACGATGCTCGTCTACTTCGATCCGGTAGCGGAGGGCGAGCACGGCCACGGTCCGTTCGGCGAGCGCACGGGCACTCACGGGCGCGCCGCCGGCTCGGTAGAGCTCCTCGAGGTAGCGGGGGAGAAGGTCGCTCACCTCCTTGCCCCACCAGGACCGGTCGCCTCCCCGGCGCTCCGCCCAGCGCATCTTGCCGACGAACGACTCGAAAAGACCCCACCAGTCGCCCAGCGGGTCGCGACCGAAGGCGGCCGCGCGCTTGGTCGGGCGCGCCCACCCGTGGACGACCCGCACGAGACCCGCCGCGCGCGCCCAGGAGAACGTCTCCTCGATGGGACGCACATCGGCGGCGCTCCGGGGCCGGTACACCCGGTCACCGAACCGCTCGTCGAACTCGATGCCGATCGCCTTGGCGAGAGCGCGAGCATCGGCCAGGCGCAAGCGCCCCGTCCCGGTGAGCTTGCGGCCCGTCTCGCCCAGCAGATCGAGGAGAGACCGCACCCGCACGAGCACCGTCGACGCCGCGGCGGCGCTGGCCAGCTCCTCCGTCGACGGCACGGGAAGCTCCGGCAGCGGCTCGGCGGGGTGCAGCCACGCGAGCGCGCCCGCCGCGCCGGGGGGCTGCGGCAGGGACGTCACCTCCTCGGAAAGCACGCGCGGGTGAGCGCCGACCTCCTCCAGGATCGCCAGGAAGCGACGAAGCCGTGCACGCGAGTTGACCTCGACGACGAGAGCGTCGGCTTCCACCTCGATGTGTCCAAGGATCCACCGGTGGAGACCGTCGTCGGGAGCGACCTCGATCCCTTGCTCGCGAAGCTGCGCTTGCATCTCGGCCAGGCTCTCGGGTGGGATGGCGTCGCCCTCCCACACGAGCCCCCCGGGGTCGTCGGGCTCGGCCCGCACGTCCCCCCGTGCCAGGAGCCGCTCGCGCACCTCCGCGAGATCCTGCACCCCCACGCGCGCGGTGAGCAGCTCGAGGGGCTCGCCGGACGTGTTGGTCAGCACCACCGGTCCGGCGCGCATCTCTCGGAGCAGGTCGACGAGTCGGGGCAGCCCCGCCGCCGCCGCGCGGTGAAGCAGGAACGACAGGTCCGCAGGCAGCTCCTTCGGCGGCACCCCCGGCTCGAGGCGCGCCCGCAGCTCCTCCAGGTGGACCGAGAGGTCGCCCGCCTCCCCAGGCCCCACCTCGCGCTCGATCGCGATCATCTGCTCGAGCAGCGCGTCACGCAGCAGATCGGCCTCCTCGAGGGTCATGGGGACCAGGGTCGAGCCTGTTCGCCACACGCCGTCGAAGGGAACGACCAGGCCGAGAACGACCTCTCCGGACTCGATGGCGTCGCGTTGCTCGGCGGCGACCGCGACGTAGTGGGCGGCTCCGGTGAGCAGGTCCTCCAGGTGCACGCCGGGTGGCTCCGCCTCGCCGGTGACCCGCCAGAGACCGTGATGCTCGAAGCGCGCCCAGTCCCTGGCGCGTCGCCGGTCCTCGCGGGCGTTCGCTCGGTCCGAGGCGAAGCGCTCCAGGACCGAGTCGTGCGCGCTCGGCTCTCCCGACGAGGAGAGGATGAGCCAGGCCCGTTCGATCATGGCCCGGGCTTCGCCGTCCGGGGGCTCCTCGGGTGGTGGGGGCGGCTCCTCGCCGAACCATTCGAACCAGGCGCGGGCGCGCATCGGCTCGAAGTCGGGGCGCATCGAGTAGGCGAAGACGCGCTCCCGGAACCGGTCGAACGCCGACCGGTCGAGGAAGCGCTCGACGACGGCCCGCTCACGGGGCCCGCAGCATGCCGCGTAGGCCCGGCCCGAGCCGCAGGGGCAGGGCCACGTCCCGTCGTCGGTCTCGACGCGAACACGCGCCGCGATGACCGAGAAGCCGCGCTCCTCCTCGGCCTCGGCAAGTCCCGGATGCTCCAGGCAGAGCGGCTCGAGCACCTCCGCAGCCTCGGCGATCCGCCCCTCGGCGTTGAGAGCTCTCCCGAATGCGGCACGCAGCGTCGGATGCGAGGAGCGCCCGACCCGGCCGTGCATCAGGGAGAGCGCGCGGGCCGGGTCGTCGTCGGCCTCGGCGACGGCCACGGCGAGCCCGAGGGCCGTCTCCGTGCCCGGCGAGAGGGCGAGAGCGGCCTCTGCGATCGCCCGTGCCCGCCCGGGCGAGCGCGCGTGGATCGCGCCGAGGATCGAGAACGGCGCGACGTCCCCGCGGTAGACATCCAGGATCTCCTCGGCAGCCTCCTTTGCCGGAGCGCGAGAGTCGATGATCGCCCGTGCGCGCGCGATGGCTTGCTCGATCAGCACCTCGGGATGTTGCAGGACGGAGCCTGCGCCCTGCCCGCGGTGCTCCTCGGACCTCCCACCCTGGATGAGGGCGAGCCGGCGCTGCCGGCGCCGTCGCTCTCGTGTGCGCTTCCCCATGCAAGCCTCCGGCGATGGGGAAGGTAGGGAGATGCTACCCGTTGGCCCAACCCGGATGCCACGGTTGGCCCCAACGCCGAGTCACTGACCTTCCGCGGTCATACCGAGCGCTCGCGGACCACCCAGGCAACGTCGAGTCGACCCACCGTGCGAACGCCCGGCCACTGCGACACGAGCGCGACCACTAGCATCGCGGCGGCCGACAGGACGAGCGTGGTCCACCGGACGTGCAGCGTGAATGTGAAAAGGTCGCTGTTAAACGAGGCCATGAAGACCGCGGCGAGCAGGTAGCCGATCAGCAGCCCCGGTGCGATGCCGAGCGCGGTTACGAGCAGGTTCTCCCGCGTGAGGAGCCCCGAGATCGTGGCGCGACCCACCCCGGCCGTTCGAAGTGAGGCCATCTCACCGGCTCGCTCGGAGATGTTTGCGGACATCGTGTTGAACATCAGGGCGAACGACATCAGACCCCCGAACAGGAGCATCACCCCGACGAAGACGTAGAAGAGCCCCATCAGCGAGCTCGCCGATGAGGCCAGCCCTCGTGAGTCCACGACCACGGAGACCTCGGACATCGCTTGCAGTCGGTTCAGGACCTCGGAGCGGTCGGCGCCAGGGGCGAAGCGGAGCAGGGCCGTGTTCGCCAACGCATTGGTGCCGACCGCCTGCTCCAGCCCAGGGAGCGAGACGTAGGCGAACGTGCCGAGCGGCTCGTCAAGGAAGCCGGAGATCGCGAGCCGGATCGGGCCGGGCAGGGCCGGGGAGGCGACCGTCACCAGGTCGCCGCTCGAGACGCCGATCAGCCCGGAGAGCGCCTTCCCCACGAGCAACCCGGTCCCGCTCAGATGACCCGTCCCCCCGCCCTCGAGCAGGAACGTGTGCATCGTCGTGTCCTGTGGCAGCGCGAGCAGCGTCGTCGCGTAGCTGCGACCTGCATCCGAGATCGATACGGGGAGCTCGGCCGCGGGTTCGGCCGCCGCGACGCCCGGCACCGCTCGGGCCGCGGAGAGCTCGGAGGCGGTGGCCGGGCCGCCGGCGAAGTACAGCTGGGCGTCCTGGCGCTGGACGGTGTCGAACTGGCGGGAGAGCAGAATGCTCGTGGTGTCGAGCATCCCCCAGGAGACGAGCACCAGCACGAGCGAGAGGACCACACCCACCAGCGTCGAGATGGTGCGTCGTCGGCTCCGGCCGATGTTTCTCAACGCGAGCTTCCACCTGCCTGGGAGGGCACGGGCGGGCGGAACCAGACGCTCGATCACGCTCCTCCCCCCCGTCGTCGCGGGCGTGGTCCCCCGCATCGCCTCTGCCGGGGTAATGCTCGCGGCGGCCCGTGCCGGCGCGGCCGCGGCGAGCACCGCGGCGAGGACCGCGATCGCGATGCCGACCAGCGGCGTGCCCCACGAGAATCGGATCACCGTGATCGGGACCGAGATGGCCGAGGTGTACAGGTGGGTAATCCACGCACCGAGGGCCACGCCGCCCACCGCACCCAGCACCCCGCCCACGAGCCCGGCCCAGATGCCGTAGCCGAGGTAGGACCGGAAGATCGTCCGCCGGCCGAACCCGTTCGCGGTGAGCGTCCCGATCTCGGCGCGCTGCGACCGCACCAGCCGGCTCAACAGCACGAAGGCGGCCATCGCCGCCGCGGCCAGGAACAGGATCGGGAACAGGACGGCGAGCTCGCCGAACCCGCTCACGTCCTCCTGCAGGGCAGCGTTCGAGGGCTGCTCGGATCTCGGGACCACGTCCAGCGAGCCACCCGATCGGGCCACCCGCGAGAGCTCGGACACGAGTCCGGGACCGGCGCCGTACACGGCGACCTGGTCGGCTGCAGAGGAAGGGGACAGCTGCTGGGCGAGGGCCTCGGGCACGAAGAGCACGCCGAAGTCGCCGGGCGGAACCAGGACCTCCTGCCTGCTTCGAGCGGGCCACAGGTACTCGGGCGAGGCGGCGATGCCGACCACCTCGACGGTCGTCCATCCGCCGGGGCCGAGGATCCGGAGGGCGTCGCCGGGAGCGAGGTGGAAGTGGGATGCCATGTGCTGCTCGACCAGGACGCCCCGTTCCCGCGAAGGCGACAGGTAGGTGCCCGAGAGCACCTGCACGCGATCCACCAGCGGCTGGGCGTCGGAGGGCATCCCGACCACGCGCCCGAGCAGCTTCGAGCCGTCGACCTCGAACGGCACATCCGTAACCGCGCGGATCGAGGCTAGGGCGCCGGCCGCCTCGGCTCGCCGCGCGATCTCACGGACGGGCCCACCCGTCACCGTGAGGTCGGCGAACCGGAGGTCCGCGTAGAGCGTGCGGTACGACGCGTTCAGGTTCCGATAGGCATCCGACGTGGCCCCGAACAGGGCAACGCCGATAAACAGCGTGGCGATCACGGCACCGAACTGCGCCCGCTGACGGCGGAGGTCACGCCGGCGCTTGACGCGCAGGAGCCTCACCATCGAAGCGCTTCCGCCGCGACCGGCACCTTGTTCCGGTGGTCGTGCTCCAGTTGTCCAGACCGCATGTGGACAACCCGATCCGCCATCTCGGCGATCGCGGAGTTGTGGGTGACGAGCAGGACCGTGCAGCCGCGGTCTCGGTTCACCCGTCGGAGCAGGTCGAGCACCGTTCGTCCAGTCTCCAGATCGAGCGCCCCCGTCGGCTCGTCGCACAGCAGCAGGGGCGGGTCCTTCACGAGCGCCCGGGCGATCGCCACTCGCTGCTGCTCCCCACCGGACAGCGCGCCGGGAAAGTGGTCCAGGCGCTTGCCGAGCCCCACCTCATGGAGTACGCCGACCACTCGTTCGTCGTCTTGGCCGCCCGTGAGCTCGGCGATGAGGCCTACGTTCTCACGCGCCGTGAGTGTGGGGATCAGGTTGAAGAACTGGAACACGAAGCCCACGTGGTCCCTCCGGTAGGCCGTCTGCCCGTCCGCATCGAGCGAGCTGATATCGACGCCGTCGGAGATCACCCGGCCCGAGGTGGGCGACTCGATGCCACCCACCACGTTGAGGAGGGTGGTCTTGCCTGATCCACTCGGACCAAGCAGGACGACGAACTCGCCGGCGCCCACCTTCAGATCCACCCCTCGAAGCGCGTGGACGGCGATCTCACCGGTTCCGTAGGTCTTCACTACCGCTTCGAGTCGGAGCGTTGCACCGCTCCGCTTGCCGTCAGACATCTGAGTCCCCCAGCTCTCCACCACCCCGGCCCCAACATCGCACGCGAGGATCGGAGGCCCACTCGATGCGGGCCAGGCTGTGGGTACAAGCGCCGCCCAGAGGTCGGGCACCGATCACCGGACATCGGGGCAGGGACCGGCGCGCCATCGCGGCTGTGAACGATCCACTGCTCCCCCGTCGGCCCAACGGAGTCACGGACCTCGTACGTCGCAGCCCACCGATATCCACCCGCGCCACACCCGAAGGCGCGGCGCTTCTGACGGACAATGACGCACACCCATCGCCGTTGGATCGGCTCCCAGGAGCTGGCTCACTCATGCGTGGGCGATCCCTTCGAGGATGGCGTCGAGCGCCTTGGCGATGTTGCCCCAACGAAAGCCCGCGGGGTCCAACCCGGCATGAAGCAGAAGCCCATCGCTGAGGGCAAGGAGGATCGCAGCGAGCGCATTGGCTGGGATGGGGGCCAGGTCGCGTGCCGCGACAGCTTCCTCGATCCACGCCCGAAGCCGCTCGCGGCGCTGGCCCATGACCGCTGCCCATTTCGCGCGCACGGACGTGTTCGAGGACATCTCGGCCCACATGTCCGCGCGGATCTGAACACGTGCGGGATCGTCCCCGCGGCCCACCATCTCACGGGCGAACCGACGCAGCCGCTCGACGCCGCTCAAGTGTGCCTGTTGGAGCTTGAGCATGAGCTCGTTCATCTCGGCGACTTCGTCGTCGACCAGGGCCAGCAGCAGATCCTGCTTCTGCTGGAAGTAGATGTAGAAGGCCCCCTTGCTGACCCCCGCCTCTTCGCAGACATCGTCGACCGTCAGCGATTGGAACCCCCGAGCCGACACGCACCTCCAAGCCGCATCTACGAGCTGCTGGCGACGTTCGATCTTCGTCGCGGGCGCAAGCTTGGGCACGCAGTGCTCCTTTCCCGTCGCCGGGCATCCTAGAAACCGACTGGTCAGTTTTGTAGCATATGTCTTGGTGGGTCGTTCTCCAGTTCCGACCGGACGCGACGTCGCGTCGATGGTGCTGGCGAGCCGCGGAGGGAGGGAGCATGACCACCGCTGAGCAGATCCTGGAGAAGGCCCTAGTGCACGCCACTGTCCAGACGGCAACGGACGCCGCCGTCGATGACCTCCTGTCGAGTTCGCCGGGCAATCGAGGATCACCGTACGTCGTCTCTACCTGCACAACCGCGCTCAGCAGGTGTTTGCTCTACCGTTCGATTCCTCCCGGGGACACTCCTGTGAAGCTTTGGAGGTCGCCGACGTTCCGGTTCCCGGCTGCCGCCCATGAGCCCTTCCCTCGGACCTCCATGCGTCAGGTGGGCCGGTAGATCTCCGTCCGTGTCCACGCCAGCTCTCCACCCGCCCGGACCGTGGCGGTGACGAACACCCCCGCGCCGAGCTCGGGCTCGTCGAAGAGCTTGACTGTTCGAGGACGGAACACGTAGAGCCGATAGCCGACGAACTCCTCCGACCTGAACCCGGGGAAGCGGCCGGCGTAGATGCGCTCGGCCTCCGGCGCTTCATGGCGACTTGCGGGTCCGGCCGAACCGAACAGCTGGATGCCCCGGTCGGGGTTTCCCCACGACTGGCTCGAGTCGTAGACGGCCACCGCGGCGGCCGTCCACGAGGTCAGGTTCCTCGAGTGACGCGCGCGGGGATCCGAAAGCCAGACCAGGTGCAGGTTCGCGCCCCAGCCGAAGTACGCCGTGTTGATGTGCGGTCGACCGGAAGGCGAGACCGTGGAGATCGCGCAGAGGGTCGAGGCGCCCAGGAGGCTGCGAGTGATTCGAGCCAGTCGGCGTTCGCTGACGGCGCGCGTCGATCGCTGGATGCTCATGTGTTCTCACAGAGCCGTCGCGTGATCTCCGTCACGATGGTGATCGAGTGATCGGTTCTCAGGCCCTCGGCCGTGCGTCCCCGGCCACCCATCCTAGTCTTGCGGTGCGACCGGCGGGGACGGGGTCGGCGGGCTCAGCTCACGGCCTTCTTCACGAGGCGGCCGATCTTCCTCTCGTCCGAGGGGGTGAGCTCCGTCA
The DNA here is from genome assembly GCA_021325015.1 of Actinomycetota bacterium. Classification (GTDB taxonomy): domain Bacteria; phylum Actinomycetota; class UBA4738; order UBA4738; family HRBIN12; genus JAJPHY01. The sequence continues at coordinate 14,661 of JAJPHY010000089.1, forward strand.
GTGCGAACGATGTCGGCCACATGGACCCATCGTCCAGGTTCGCCGCTTCCTCGAAGCCGAACGTTGCGTACCTCGAGCCGAACTTCGACGCGGGCTTGAAGAAGCAGACGACCTTCCCATCCTTGGCGTACGCGGGCATGCCGTACCACGTCTTCGGCCACAGGTCCGGCGCGTTCGCCTTGACGATCGCGTGCAGTCGCTCGGCCATCGAGCGGTCCGGCTCCGGCATCTCGGCGATCTTCGCGAGCACGTCGCGCTCCCCGGCCTCCCGGTCCCGGTTCGCCCGGGCCTCCGCCTTCAGCTCTCTGGCGCGCTCCTTCATCGCCGCGCGTTCCCCGGCGGTAAAGCCTCCGACCTTCCCGCCGCGTGCGGCGGCCGGACCTCGCGTGGTGCTCTTCTCGCTCATCGCCATTCCTCCTCCGGTCGGCCAATTCCAGCAGATGCTCGAGTGCGTCACCACTCTTCGCGAACCTATGCCGGTTCAGGACAGGGTCCGCCCGGCCACAGCTGCCCGTACTCGGGCGGCGGGGCGGTCTCGTTCGGTTCGAACGCCGGATCCCAACGGGTCCGTGCGCCGCGATCTGGGTGGGCCGGCGGAAACCGGAAAGCTCATCCCTCGCCATGCGGTCCCCGACCCGGCAGAGGACCCGCGCGCTCGCTCACGCCGCGCAGCACGAGAGCATGGCCACGTCCTTGCTGAACGTCTGGGCCGCGAGCTTCAGCCCCTCGGCGATCGTGAGGTAGGGGTGGAAGGTCTCCGCCACCTCCTTCACCGTCAGGCGGAACTTGATCGCGAGCACGCCGGCCTGGATCACCTCGCCGGCGGCCTCCCCGAGGATCGAGACGCCCAGGAGCTCATCGGTCGATGCGTCGGCCACCATCTTGATCAGGCCCCGGGTCTCCCGGTTCACGATCGCCCTCGGCACCGCGGACAGGGGCAGGACCGACGTCTTCACGTCCCGAGCCTCCGAGCGGGCCCGGGCCTCGGTGAGGCCCGCCGAGGCGATCTGGGGGCTGGTGAAGGTGACCCTGGGCAGGGCCCGGAGGTCCACGGTCCGGGAGGCGCCGTTCAGGGCGTTCTCGGCCGCCAGGTTGCCCTCGTAGGCGGACACGTAGACGAACTGCGGCGCCGTCGTGCAGTCCCCGGCGGCGAAGATGCGCGGGTTCGTGGTCCGAAGATGCTCGTCCACCACGATCGCCCCCCGTCGGTCGAGCTCGACGCCGGCGGTCTCCAGCCCCACCCCCATTCCCGATGTGTTCGGGGTGCGGCCGGTTGCCACCAGCACCTGCTCGACCGGGAACTCCCGGAGGGCCCCCTCCACCTCCGCATGGACGACGCGCTTTCCTGCGGCCGCCCTCACCTTCACGATCCTGGCCGGGGCATAGACCTCGGCTCCCTGACCCCGCAGGATCGCCGTGAGGGCCTCGGAGACCTCGGGCTCCTCGAAGGGAGCGATCCGCTCCAAGACATCGAAGAACAGCACCTTGGTCCCAAGGTGCACGAAGAGCTGACCGAGCTCGAGACCGATGGCGTTGGCCCCGATCACCGCCATCGATGCGGGCAGCTCCCTCAGGTCCAGCGCCGTGGTGCTGGTGAGGTAGCCGGCGTCGGGCAGTCCCTCGATCGGGGGGACCGCGGGAGAGGCGCCGGTCGCGACCAGGTACGCGCCGGCCGTGATGGTGCGGCCGTCGACCGAGACGGTGTCCGGACCGGCGAACTCGGCGTGGCCGGGGATCAGCTCGAAGCCGTAGGCGTCCACGAGGTCGAGGTACTTTTGCTGGCGCATCGCGCCGACGAGCTCGTCCTTTTGGGCGACGAGCGCGGCAAGGTCCACCTTGCCGGCGGAGGTCTGCACGCCCGCGAAGTCCTGGTGGCCGGCCTGGAAGTAGACCTCGCCCGCCCGAAGCAGCGCCTTGGAGGGCACGCATCCCACGTTGACGCAGGTGCCCCCCACGGTCCCGTGCTCGACCAGCGCCACCCGCGCGCCCTGATCGCGAGCCCTGATGGCGGCCGCGAACGCCGCCGAGCCCGCCCCGATGACGAGCAGGTCGTACTCGGAGGCGCCGGCCCGGTCAGCCCTCCAGGCCCCCGTCTCGAGCCTCTCGACCCTGCCGGGGCCGTACCCCGAATCCCGCACGGCCTCGGCCAGGCGGTCGAGGCCGACCTCCTCCCCGGCGACGAAGACGGCCTCTCCCTTCCGCCAGTCCGCCGCCACCTCGCGCGCGCCGGCCCGCTCGAGCGCACGTGCCACGTGGAGATTGCACGAGTCGCAGGTCATGCCGGCCACTTCCATCCGAAGCTTCCTCATCGCCTTCTCCCCTAGAGCCAGTCCGGTCCGATGCGGCGGCAGGTCGCCAGGTGCTCCGAATGCGCGCTCGCGAGGGAACGTGCCACGCGCATCAGCTGCTCGACCTCGGGATCCGCGATGCGGTAGACCACCCGTCGGCCGCGGCGCTCGGCGTCCGCGAACCGGCACCACTTCAGACAGGCCAGGTGGTTCGAGACGCGACTCTGCGGCGCCCCGATCAGGCTCACCAACTCCGACACCGTGCGCTCGCGCTCGAGCAAGGCCTCGATGATCCGGAGCCGCGTGGGATCCCCGAGGACCCGGAAGTAGCGAGCGAGCGCCTCCGGTCCGCATCCGGCCTTCGACGCCAACACACCGCCGGCGTCCCTCGCGCTCACCTGTCTCCTCCCGGTCCCCTTTGGGGGGAATGATAACAGGTTTCCCTGATATTTCACTCGGGGTGCCGGTGCCGGGATCGGCCGGCCACGTGGGCCGCGAGCCGGTCGCCCTCGCTTGGTCGACTGGCTGCCGTCGGGCGCGAGGATCACCATCCGGAGCACGCCGCCGGGGCGAAGATCCACCGTGCACTCTGGAACGGTGAACCCGTGCGGCCTGAACCAGCGCTTGAGCTGCTCGGGGTCCGTCCAGGCTCTCCAGACCTCCTCGCGCGAGGCCTCGAACACCCGGGTGATCGTGATCTCGCGAACCGCCGTGTCGGTCTCGTCCATGCCTACTCCTCACCCTCGGGGGCGGACGCTTCGGGGGGCTGGGTCTCGCGCAGGGAGGCCTCACGGACGAAGGTCGATGGCCTTCTCATCGCCACCTCCTGGGGAAGCGTCCGCGATCAGCATGCCGGAAGGGAGTTACAGGTGTGTGATTTCCGGGTCAAACGTTCCCGGGACTACTCGTGGAGCTCCGGGCCGGCCAAGGCGATCACCAACGCGATGCCCGGCGATGGGGTCGCATCCCCTCACCCGGCACGCGCAAGGCTTACGCCCAGCCACGCGATCCAGGCCGGAAAGCACAAGTAGGCGAACGCGAAGGCCGCCGACAAGGCGGGGGACGGCCGGACGTCGCCGGCGAAGCTCCCGTGCGCGCGGACGAACGTCATCGCTAGCACGGAGACCGCCAATGCGATCCCGAGGCCAAGGAATCCGAACCAGGCAAGTGCTTGAGGGAGGCCACCGCGCCCCAGGATCTGGGCACAGACGGCCCCCATCCACACGAGGAAGGCAGCGAAGCCCGCTGCACCGATCTTCGCCGAGATCAGCCAGTCCAGCCTTGCCGCGGCCGTCATTCCTGAGGTCGACGCGACCGTTACCAGGCCGAGGAGCCCGACCAGCGTCGGGACCCCGATCATCAACCGTGAACCCGGCGCGTACCGTCCGTAGACTTCGATCGTCGCGGGGAGCATGAGAAGAGCGAAGAACGCCGTTGTGGCGTCGTTGGCACGCCCCCACGCGTCCTTACCAGTAAGGACGAACACGACGAGCAAGGCGCCCGAGGCAAGCAGCACGATCCCGGCCGCCAGGGCCGACACGCCGGCGAGCGTCATCGTCGTTCACCTATCACACAAGCATAAGCCTCAGCCCGTGCGGCACGAGAGCCTCCAGAGCTCGCCCGTGAAGGCCTGTGAGGCCCGGACCCGGGGGAAGGTGGGTCTGTCCATCGACAGCAGCAGCTCCGGGCGCTCGGGGCCAAGGCGGAGCCGGTGCTCGTGGCCCGGGGCATCGAGCCCTCCGGAACGCCGCACCTGCTTGGCCTTGAGCCGGGATGCCGAGTCCACCGACGCCAGGGCCGAGCACCTCCGCTCGATGAGAACAACTCGATGAGAACAAGGGGGCTTGGGCCCTCCGCTGCTCGTCATCTCCGACGGCGCCCCGGGCCTGATCGGCGCGGTCGAGCTCGTCCTCGACAACAGCCGGCGTCAACGATGCCTGATCCATCGAGCCCGCAACCTGCTGGCCAAGGTCCCGCGTTATGCCCAGGGCAAGGTGAAGGCCGAGTACTGGGCGATCCTCGATGACATCGAGGAAGCCCCGGCGATGCTGCCGTGGCCGAGGCCACCAGGAGAGCCCGGGCGTTCTCCGTGAAGTGGGGCAAGCTCTACGCCGCGCCGTGGAGTGCCTGAACGATGGGTTCGAGCACCTGACGACCCATCTGCGGTTCCCGACGGCTACTTCTTGAGATCACCAGCACGCGGCACAGAGCACGAGCGAGGCCTATCCCTCCAGGCCGGACGTGATCGCGCCGGGAGACGGCCGGAAGCCGGATCCCTAAGTGTCTCGCTCCTTGCGCCGATACCTGTGGTGCTGATCCGCGGGGGATCTGGATGGTACGCACGCCCGTCGAGCAGAGCGAACGCATCGAACCACGGCGAGACGAACGGCGGAAGCAACCGGCCGCCGAGCGTCCGCACGCCCAGCTCCAGATGCTGCACCGGCTGGCGGCCAGGCTCAACCAGTCGCCCGACGTCCGAGACATATCGGAGGCCGTCGTGGGCGAGCTCCGGACGCTCATCGACTACCACAACTGCCGGGTCCACTTGCTCGATCCCGACGGCGAGACGCTGACGCCGATCGCGTTCCGCGGCGAGCTCTCCGATTACCAGGGGGAAACCTACGACGCGCTCCTCATCAAGGTCGGACAGGGACTCACGGGACACGTGGCGGAGACCCGCACCTCGTACTACACCCCCAATGCGAACGACGATCCGTACGCGACCACGATCCCCGGGACGGAGGACGTCGACGAGTCGATCCTGGCCGCCCCGCTGGTCTTCGGCGATCGCCTGGTCGGAACCATCGTCATCTCCAAGCTGGGCATCGACCAGTTCGACGAGGAGGACCGGCGGATGCTCGAGACCGTCGCCTCCCACACGGCGGTGGCGATCGAGAACGCCCGCCGCACCGCCGACATCGAACGAGCCCTGGCGGCCGAGCGCGAGGCCACGGCAAGCCTGCGCGCCCTCGACGAGATGAAGAACGCGTTCCTCCGCGCGGTCTCGCACGACCTGCGGACGCCGCGCACGGTGGTGCTCGGCGCCGCGATGACCCTCGAGCGCGACGACGTCGAGATCTCGCGAGAGGAGCGCTCGGACCTCCTGGCCCGCCTGGCGATCAACGCGCGCAAGCTCAACCGGCTCCTCACCGACCTGCTCGACGTCGAGCGGCTGGCGCGAGGCGTGGTGAAGGTCGACCGCGCGCCGATCGACGTCGCGGCGCTCGTCCGGAGCGCGGTCGCGGAGGCCGGCGTCGCGCCCGGGCGAGTGATCGAGGTGCACGCCGAACCCCTGATCGCCGACATCGACGGGCCGAAGGTCGAGCGCATCCTCGAGAACCTGCTCCTCAACGCGGTCAAGCACACCCCGGAGGGCAGCGGGATCTGGGTGCGAGCCTCGAGATCAGAGGAGGGTCTGCTCCTCGTGGTCGAGGACGACGGCCCGGGGATCCCCACGGACTTGCGCGAGGAGGTGTTCGAGCCGTTCCGGCGCGGGGATCCCGAAGACCCGTCGCCGGGGTCCGGCATCGGCCTGTCGCTCGTCGCCGAGTTCGCGCGCCTTCACGGCGGCCGAGCGTGGGTCGAGGACCGAGCCGGCGGCGGCGCCTCGTTCCGCGTGCTCCTGCCCTGCTGAGGACCGGTCAGGCTCCGACGAGGTCGCGTCGTTCGAAGCTCCAGATCCCGGCGGCCGCAGCCGCCAGACCGAGCACGATCAGCCACACGGCGGCCTGAACGTTCGGCTCCGCCGCCGGCACCGGCGCCACGTGTAGCAGCGGCGACGTGTCCCGCAGCCAGTGGTTGGAGTCGAAGACCGCGGCGACGACCTCGACCAGGAACGACCAGACGACGATCCCGTAGACGACGCCGATCGAGGCCCGAGGCAGGATCCCGAACACGAGCCCGCCGATCCCGAGCACGAACACCGCGGGAGGCACGACGTTCAGGCCGGCCTTTACCAGCTCGCCGAGGCCGACGTCCGCGTGCTGGCTCGCCGCTCCGACCCACGCGGCCACCCCCGCGAGCAGGCCGGCGAGCGCCACGAGCCCGAGGCCGACCCCCAGGCGCACGGTCAGCCAGCGCCACCGCTCGACGGGCCGGACGAACAGGTGGTCCAGGTGTCCGCTCGCCTCCTCGTTGCGGATGGAGGCGATCTGGCCGGCGACCGCGATCGCCATGAGCCCGGCCGCGATGACGAACACGAACCCCAGGTACGAGGCAGCCCCCGATCCCGAGCCTCCGAGCCGCTGGATGGCGCGCTCGATGCCACGGATCCCCCGGAGGGCGCTCCCGGCCGCCTGCGCCACGAGCCCGAACACGAGCCCCGTCGCGACCAGCGCCGCGGTCCAGGCGACGACCGTCGGGCGCGTGAGCCGCAGCGTGAGGCCGGCCTGGCTGCCGAGCAAACGCGTCCTGGGCTTCGGGGTCTCGCCGATCGCGAACGCGCCGGCGCCGACGTCCCGTCGCGCGGCGATCCAAACCGAGAGCGCGACCAGCATCACCACGAGCGCGACGACCGGGATGAACGCGAGGGGCTTCGAGCCGGTGAGCGGTCGAAGCTCCTCGATCCAACCGATCGGGCTCGCCCACCGGAGCCACGCAAGGCCCGGATCGGAGTCCGCCGCCATGCGCACGAGGTACGAGCCGGCCAGCACGCCGGCGCCGATCAGGTTGGCATCGCGACGGCTGGCCGCGAGCTGACCGACGAACATGCCGATCGCCATGAACATCGCCGCGGCCGAGCAAAGCGCGGTGGCAAAGAACAGCGCGGCCCCGATCCCGATGCCCACCTTCGAGGACGCGCCCGCGGACACCGAGAGGAGCGCCGTGGCCGCCCAGAGCAGCGCGAACCCCGCGCCGAGCCCGACCGCGGCCTGGGCGGCGGCCCGCCCGCGCGTGGTGTGGCCCGCGCACAGGATCTCCCAGCGCCCCGCGTCCTCCTCGCCTCGCAGCGACCGGGTGGCGGCGAACAGGCCCCAGATCGCCGCGAGGATGATCACGAACATCCCGGACTTGTACGCGGTGTACCCCGCCACGGTGTCCAGCCGCCGCAGCGGCCCGAACAGCGCCGCCCACGCGGTGTTGCCCTCGAACGAGAGCGCGAGCCGCTCCCGCGCCGCGGCCGTCGGCACCAGGCCCGAGTACGAGGTGGCGGACGCTGCGATCGTGCCCCCGAACAGGAGTCCCCAGAGCAGTCCCTGTCGCCCCACGCGCCGCGCGGTCGTGACGGCGACCGCCCGTGCCGCCCCCCGTTCGTCGTACCGCTCGCTATGCCGCATCGTCGCCGGCCTCCCCCCGTCCGTCGGCGCCGTAATGGGCGAGGAACAGCTCTTCCAGCGAGGGCTCCCGGCTCACGAGGTGCCGGACGCCCGTGGAGGCGAGCGTGGCGAGCAGGGGTTCGATCGGGCCGGTGACCTCACAACGAAGACGGTTGCCCTCCACCTCGACGGCGCTCAGGCCAGGGACATTCGACAGGTCGGGGACGGTGCCATCGAGCTCGGCTTCCACGTGCAGCGCCGAGAGGTGGCGCATCTCGGCGAGCGTGCCCACCTCGATCAGGTGACCGGCGCGCAAGATCGCGACCCGGTCGCAGAGGGCTTCCACTTCCGACAAGATGTGCGAGGACAGGAACACCGTCTGTCCGCGCTCGCGCGCCTCCTGGACGCACTCGCGGAAGGCCCGCTCCATCAGGGGGTCGAGGCCGCTGGTCGGCTCGTCGAGCAGGAGCAGGTCGGCCCGGCTCATCAACCCGGCGATCAGGATGAGCTTCTGCCGGTTGCCCTTCGAGTACGAGCGGACCTTCTTCGTGGGGTCGAAGTCGAACCGTTCGATCAGGAGATCCCGATAGGCCGTGTCGACCCGTCCCTGGATCCGACCGAGGAGGTAGAGGGTCTCCCAACCGGTGAGCTGCGGCCACAGGTTCGCCTCGCCCGGGACGTAGGCGACCCGTCGGTGCGCCTCGACCGGGTTCGCCTGAGCGTCGATCCCGAAGATCTCTGCCCGTCCGACCGTCGCGCGGACCAGGCCGAGCAGCAGCCGGATCGTCGTGGTCTTGCCGGCTCCGTTGGGCCCGAGGTACCCGAGGACCTCGCCCCGCGGCACCTCGAGGTTCAGCGAGACGAGCGCCCGGGTCGTTCCGTAGGTCTTGGACAGGTTCTCGGTCCGGATGGCGGTCTCCATCAGCCTCTCCCCGTCTCTTGCCGCCCGGCTCCCTCGAGCGCGTCGTGCTCAGGGCCGGGTTCCACCAATGCCTCCGCCGCCTTTCGAACCTGCTCGCCGAACCCGGACGAGACGTACTCGCCGACCGACTGATACACGTCGAGCTGCGCGAGCCCGATCCTCGGCGTCAGGATGTCTTGCCACGCTCGTAGGCCCATGCGACGAGCCACGTGCTCGTGCAGCACGAGCGCGCCGACGCTTTGGGCCACGAGCACCGCCGCGGCGTCTACGGTGCGCTGGGAGCCCGGCGGGAACCGCTCGGGCCAGGTGGCGCTCAGGAACTCCTCGGCGCTTTCGGCCATCTCGTCCATCAGCGTGGCCCCAGCCGAGGAGTCGTCGACGACCGCCCGGGCCACGTAGCGCACGAGCGGCGGCGCGATCGAGGAGAGCGCGCCGATGAAGCCCGGGCTCGCGAGCTCGCCGGTCTCCACCGCCCGGATCTTCCGACGAACGAGGTCGAGGACGGCGTCGTCGCAGGCCCGCCGCACCCCCTCCTTGGACCCGAAGTGGTGCTGGACCAGGCCCGGCGACACCCCCGCGGCCCTGGCGATCCCCCTGATGGTCGCGGCCTTGAAACCGTGCTCTGCGAACTGCTCGAGCGCCGCGTCCCTGATCCTCGCCCGCGCGGTGAGATCCTCGAGCGGCCGGTCGTTCGATCCGTAGGCTGATCGCATGTATGGAATCTTAGTCGCTTGTATAGCGAATGGTTTCGAACCCCTCGAGCAGGGCTCGGTTGCGACGGCCTACCTTCCCGGGTGGACGAACTGCGACGGGTCCGGATCGGTGCCGGGCGGCCAGCCCGGGTAGTCGTCGCCGGGATAGGCCCACGGCGTCCCGTAGCAGGCCCGGATCTCCGGGGCAGGGCGAGCGTCGGTTCGCGGAGCCCGGTCGAAGTCGAAGACGTGCTCGAAGTTGTGGCTGCGGGCGATCCGGTCGGTGAGGTACGGCAGACCCCAGTTGTCCTCGATGAACTTGAGCGGCGCGCACAGGTCGGCCTCGGCGTCATCGATGTACCCCTTCTTGGCGAACGGCGAGACCACGATGGTGGGGACTCGGAACCCGAACCCGACCTGGTCCACCACCGGCGGGGCCACGTGGTCGTAGAGCCCGCCCCACATGTCCCAGGAGATGAAGATCGCCGCGTGCTCCCAGGCGTCGCTCTCCATCACGGCGTTCACGATCCCGCCCACCCAGTTCTGCGCGAAGCAGGTGCTCTCTGGCGGATGACCCGAGAGCTCGAACCTCGGCGTGATCCAGGTCACCGCCGGCAGCTTGCCCTCTCGGATGTCCCTTACGATCCGGTCCACGGGGCGGATGTGCTCCGGGCGCCACAGGTCCGTGTGGAACACACCTGAGATCGCGTTGAGGGCGTTCCAGAAGTACCCGGCCTGAAAGGGGGTAGCGGAGTAGTAGGCCCAGCTCACGCCGATCCGCTCCAGCTGCTGGGGGACGGTCTCGAAGTCGAAGCACGTGTCGTGCTTGGTGAGGTTGCCCTGCTCGTCCTTCACGAAGACGAACACGTCTCGTCCGACGGCGTCGCAGCCCCAGCTCTTGAACGGGTACCGCTTCCCCGGCGCCCATCGGACCTCGATGTTCTCCGGGTTGTCGATCACGCCGCCCGACTGTCCGGCAACGAAGAACAGGTGATTCGGGTACGAGGGACCGCCCACCGAGCAGAAGAAGCGATCGCACAAGACGTAGTCGCGCGCAAGCTGCCAGTAGACCGGCACGTCCTCCGGCTCGTAGGTGGTGTACGCCCAGGGGTCGCCGAACTGACCGGTGGCGAACCCGTCGTAGGCGCCCCGGTCGACGCTGTTCAGGAACGCGGCCCGGTCGTGAGGAAGATCGCCCGGGAGCCACGCCGGACAGCGCGTGAGCGGTACCTCCTCACCGAACTTGAGGCCGGTGGTTGCCCCGTTCGCGCCGGGGAACTTGCCGAACAGGTTGTCGAAGCTCCGGTTCTCCGGCATGAGGTAGATCACGCGCTTGATCGGCCAGCGGGTGTCGGTGGCCTCCACCGCCTGCGTCGGGGTTCGCGTCACCGGGACCTTGCGTCCACCGCCCGTGCAGGCGTACAGGGTCGCGCCGGCAAGCGCGAGGCTCGAAGTCCGCAGAAACCGACGCCGCGAGAAGAGCGGAGAGCGCTCCAGGTCCGCGTGATCGCGGTCCGCGCCCTCGCGGTCGAGACGCTCGTGCTCGATGCGGGCCGAGTGGCGGGCACGGGACTCGGGCGGGCCCTGCACGACCCCGACCCTACCAAAGCGGTGACCGACGAACGCCGCCTTCCCCGTCCTTCGACCTAGCCGCCGCCGGGACCGGCACGCGCTTGCGGGGGTGCCCCTCCCCGCCCGACCGGCTACCCGTCGACGGGTATCCCGTGCCACGTGAAAACGGGTATCCGGGGCCATTGAGCTCGCTTGATGCGGCGCCGATGTCGCGATCGTGAGCAGTCAGACCCTGACGGTCCCCCGCCCCGTCGCCGAACGGCGCCGGGGCGAGCCCTCGCTCTTCGGAGCGCTCGGCATCGAGAGCCTCACCATCGTCTTCCAACCGATCGTGTCCCTTCGGGACCTGAGGATGGTCGGGCTCGAGGCCCTGGCACGGTTCCGAGGGGTGCGCGAGGAACCTCCCGACGCCTGGTTCGCCCGTGCGGAGACGATGGGGCTTGGCGAGCTCCTGGAGGTCAGGGCGGTCCGAGCCGCCATCCAGCGCCTGCCGGAGATTCCGGAGCCGCTGTTCCTGTCGATCAACGTTTCTCCGGGCACCGCGGGGTCCCCGCGACTCCGCCGAACGATCGACGGCCCGGGCCGCCGGATCGTCCTCGAGATCACCGAGCACACGCCCGTCCGCGACTACGATCGTCTCCGTGTCGCGGTCGATGAACTGCGACGCCTCGGGGCTCGGGTGGCCGTCGACGACGCGGGGGCGGGCTTCGCCGGTCTGTCTCACGTCGTACGGGTTGTCCCCGATCTCATCAAGCTCGACATCGGGATGATCGCCGGCATCGAACGGGACCCCGCCAAGCGATCGCTGGTGTCGGCGGTCTCGACGCTCGCGCGCGCCACCGGCTCCGCGGTCGTGGCGGAGGGGATCGAGACCCGGGAGCAGCTCGTCACCCTGCGCACCCTGGGCATCGACTTCGGTCAGGGCTACCTGCTCGGGCGCCCGACGTCCCTCGACGAGCTCCTGTTCGCGAATCTCGGCCGCCCCAACCCCTCAGAGGGCTCGGTCCGCCAGCCCTAGTCCGTAGTGCCTACGTTGAAGCCGGACATCGGAACCTCCCACACCAGGGGAGAAGCCAAGGGCATGCTCCCCCCGTTGAGAAGCGACTCGACGGAAAGGAGAC
>JAJPHY010000100.1 GCA_021325015.1 Actinomycetota bacterium
ATCAGGGACCTGATCCTCGATCCGAGCCGCGACTACCAGCCCCACGGGCGGGCCTGACGTGGAAGGATGTCCCGAGACACCTGTGCACGATGTCTCGAGACATCACAGGGTGGGAGGGGGAGGATTCGAACCTCCGTAGGCTACGCCGGCGATTTTACAGACCGCTCCCTTTGGCCGCTCGGGCACCCTCCCGGGGATCGGAATCTTAGCGCCTCCGCCGCAACGTCCCAACGGACGGCTCGCCACCGCCCTCGCCACGAGCCCGGGCGCCCGCGCCGCCGAAGGGGCGGCGCCGCTACGATAGGGCCATGGCCAAGGACCAGTTCTCGTTCGACATCGTCTCCCAGGTCTCCATGCCCGAGCTCGCCAACGCGATCGACCAGGCCCGGCGCGAGATCGCCCAGCGGTTCGATTTCAAGGACACGGGGACCACGCTCGACCGCGACGACCGTCTGATCGAGATCCGTTCCTCGACGGAGGACCGGTTGAAGGCTGCGCTCGAGGTCCTCAAGGACAAGGCCGTACGACGGGAGGTCCCTCTCAAGGCGCTATCGGAGGGGCCCGTGCAACCAGCCGCCAGGGGTACCTACAAGCAGAGCGTGCACGTGACCGTGGGGATCTCCGAGGACAAGGCCAAGGAGATCGTCAAGTTCGTGAAGTCGTGCGGCGTGAAGGTTCAGAGCCAGGTGCAGGGCGACCAGGTCCGGGTGACCGGCAAGAAGAAGGACGACCTCCAGGCGGTTATCCGGGCGGTCAAGGAGCACGATTTCGGCATCCCCCTGCAGTTCGTGAACTTCCGGCCCTGAGGCGGCCCGGCACTCAGGCCGCGGGCTCGCCACGCCCATTCCGTCACATTGGCGGGGTCCCGACCCGCCACCTCGTCCGATTGCCCGAACGCGTCCGCCCTGGGTAGGCTGGGGCTTCGCGGGAGGTGATATGGAGTGGACGTGGAGCGTCTGAAAGCACGGGCCGAGGAGATCGGGGAGCGCGAGAACGCGCGCCTGCGCGAGCGGACCCCCGAGTCGGCCAAGCTGTACGAGCGAGCGCTGAAGAGCCTGCCGGCCGGGGTCGCGTCCAACTTCCAGGCCGGCGATCCGTATCCCGTCTACCTGTCACGGGGCAAGGGATCCCGGGTCTGGGACGTCGACGGGACCGAGTACGTGGACTTCCACGGCGGGTTCGGGGTGAACGTGGTCGGCCACGCCCACCCCAAGATCGTGGAGGCGATTCGCAGAGTCGCCGACCAGGGCATCCACTTCGCGGTCACGACGCCCGCCACGGTCGAGATCGCGGAGGCGGTGTGCGAGCGGTTCCAGCTCGACCAGGTCCGGTTCGTGAACTCGGGAACCGAGGCAACCATGGACGCGATCCGGGTCGCGCGCGCGGCGACCGGACGGGATCGCATCGTCAAGATGGAGGGCTCCTACCACGGCCACCACGACGTGGTGCTGTTCTCGGTCGTTCCCGAGGCCGACACGCTCGGGGTCCGGTACGACGTCGGCGGCGAGGCCGCGGACTCCGCCGGTACCGCCTACACGACCAGGCCGACCTCCAAGGGCGTGCCGAAGTCGATGTGGTCGGACACGATCATCGTGCCGTTCAACGACGCCGTCGCGCTCGAGGAGGTCTGCCGGGAGCACGGCGACGAGATCGCGTGCGTGATCCTCGAGCCGGTGATGATGAACATCGGTCTGGTCGTTCCGCAGCCCGGGTACCTCCAGGCCCTGCGCGACATCTGCGACCGCCACGGGATCGTGCTGATCTTCGACGAGGTCAAGTGCGGCGGCACGATCGCGTACGGCGGCGCGACCGAGCGCTTCGGCGTCCGGCCGCACCTCGCCTGCTTCGCGAAGGCCATCGGCGGCGGCGCGACCATCGGGGCCTTCGGAGGCGAAGCCCGGATCATGGAGGTCGTGACCAAAGGGGCCGCCCAGCAGGGGACGTTCAACGGCAACCCGCTCTCGGTCGCCGCGGGTCTCGCGGCCCTCACCCAGGTGCTGACCCGCGACGCCTACGAGGGGCTCGCCAAGATGGGGACGCTGCTCGCCGAGGGGTGCCAGCGGGCCATCGACGACACCGGGATCCCCGCCCACACGATGGACCTCGGGGCCAAGGGGTGCGTCTCCTACCGGAAGGAGCCGCTCCGCAACTACCGGGACTTCCTGGAGACGATCCCGGAGCTCTTCTACGCCTCCTACACCTGGATGGTGAACCGCGGCGTCTTCATGACCCCGGGCGACGAGGAGCAGTGGACGATCTCGGTGCAGCACACCGAGGAGGACATCGCCCGATACGTCGACGCGTTCGGGGAGTTCTGCGCCGAGCTCGTCTCGTAGCCGTCACGGCACGGTGACGCGACCGTGGGCCGGGGAGGCCCGGCCCACGGTCACTCCTCAGGCCATCTGACGCGCGATCTCCTCGAGCCGCGCGATCCGCGCCGCGGTCGGCGGATGGGTCGAGAACAGGTTCGCGAACGACGAGGCGCCGCCCCGGCGCGCCCGGAACGGGTTCACGATGAACAGGTGCGCCTGCGCAGGGCTCACGCCGGCCGGGGCCGGCACCTGGGTCGACGCCGCCTCGAGCTTGCGCAGGGCGTTCGCGAGGGCCTCGGGGTCATGGGCGAGGAGCGCCCCCGACTCGTCGGCCTGGTACTCGCGAGATCGCGAGACCGCGAGCTGGATGATCGCCGCCGCGATCGGCGCGAGGATCCACGCGATCAGGAACGCGAACGGCCCGAGGGGGCTGTTCCGCTCCTCGCTCCCGCCGAAGAAGAAGGCGAACCGCGCGAGCATCGTGATGCTCATGCCGATGCCGGCCGCGATCGAGTTGATCAGGATGTCGCGGTTGGCCACGTGGGAGAGCTCGTGAGCGAGCACGCCCCGGAGCTCCCGCTCGTCCAGGATCTGCAGGATGCCCTTCGTGACCGCCACGGACGCGTGGTTCGGGTTGCGGCCGGTGGCGAACGCGTTCGGCTGGAGCATGTCCGAGACGTAGACCTTCGGCATCGGCATGTGGTTCAGCCCGGCGAGCTCCCGAACGATCGCGTAGAGCCGCGGGTAGTCCTGCTCGCTGACCGGCCTGGACCGGGTCGAGGCGATCGCGATCCGATCCGAGAACCAGTAGAGCGCGAAGTTGATCGCGAGCCCGATGAGCAGGAACGTCCAGGCCCCCTGGGCACCGAACAGAGCGTTCCCGATCAGCACGAACAGACCGCCGAGGGCCGCGATGAGGATCCAGGTCTTGGCCCGGTTGATTCCGATCACAGACGATCCCTCCTTCACCCGGTCATTCGCCGAGGTCGACCTCCCGGTTCTGCCCGAGGGTCCCGCCCGACGGTCCCGCCGCGGGGACCGCCGCTCAGGGCCCGACGAGCGTGGACAGCGGCGGGAAGTGGTAGAAGAGCTGGGGATAGACCCCGATCGCCAGGATCGCCAGCGTCGCGAGGGCGGCGACCCCGGTCACCAGGGCCGGCGAGGCGAGGGGCCGATCGGTCTCCGGCTCCACGAACACCATCTGCCTGGGGACGAGCAGGTAGTAGTAGAGGCTCGCCACCGAGTTGACCAGCATGACCACGGCCAGCGCCGTCCCCAGCCCTCCGCGCTCGATCCCCGCCTTGAAGACCAGGAACTTCGCCCAGAAGCCGCCCGTCGGGGGGATCCCCGCGAGCGAGACCATGAAGGTCGTCATGGCGACCCCCATCAGCGGCGCCCGCCGCATCAGCCCCGCGAAGTCCGAGATCAGCAGCCCCGAGGACTCGCGCGAGAGGGCGATGACGACCGTGAACGCCCCGAGGGTCATGACCGCGTAGATCAGGATGTAGGTGGTCGCGGCCGCGAAGGCATCGTGGTTCACGACGCGGTCGGCGGACACGAGCGCGAACGGCAACAGCATGTATCCGGCCTGCGCGATGCTGGAGTACGCGAGCAGGCGCACGATCTGCCGCTGCTGGAGCGCAACGAGGTTGCCGATCGTCATGGTCGCGATCGAGAGCGCCGCGAAGATCGGCGTCCAGAACGCGTACTCGGCCCGGAACGCCACGAACATCAGCTGCAGCAGCCCCGCGAACCCCGCGGCCTTCGACGCCGTCGCCAGGAACGCCGCCACCGGCACCGGTGCGCCCTCGTAGGTGTCGGGAGCCCAGAACTGGAACGGCACCGCCGATACCTTGAACGCGAACCCCGCGACGATGAACAGGATGGCGGCCTCGGCCAGAGTCTGCTTGCCGCCGGAGAGGGTCCCGGAGAGCGCCGCCCCGATCCGGTACAGACCGGTCGTGCCGGTCACGCCGTAGATCAGGCTCATGCCGTAGAGCATCACGGCCGAGGACAGCACGCCGATCAGGAAGAACTTGAGCCCCGCCTCGTTGGAGCGCGGGTCGGACTTGCGGAACGCGGCGATCAGGAACCCCGGGGCCGAGACCAGCTCGAGCGAGATGAACAGCATCAGCAGGTCCCTGGAGGAGGGCATGAGCACGCACCCGAGGAACGAGGTGAGGAGCAGGTAGTAGTACTCGCCCTGGTACCAGCGACCCTCCCGGAAGTACCGGAGCGAGACCAGCAGGACGACGAGCGCGACCGACAGGAAGAAGACCTTGAACAGCAGCGCGAAGTTGTCGACCCGGTACGTTCCGTTGAACGTCGTGCGCGGAGAGCCGATCAGCGTCAGGACCGCGATGAGGGAGGCGAGCACGCCGGCCAGCGAGATGGGCATGGCGAGCCACGTGCGACGCGGGCGGATGAACGCGTCGGCGACGAGGACGACCAGGATCGTGCCGGACAGGATCAGCTCGGGCAGGATCGCGTGGTAGTCGATCGTCACCGTCTCGCCTCCGCCTCGTTTCCCCGAACCGTCCTCAGCCCCCGAACAGGTGCATCAGGCCGCGCACGGCGCCGTCGGTGACCCCGAACACGATGCGCGGGAACACGCCCAGCGCCACGATCCCGATCAGGAGCGGGACCCACGAGACCCACTCCACGGCGAGCACGTCCGGGAGCGCGGCCTCCTTCCACTTCTCCGGCACGGTCCCCATGTTCACGCGCTGGAGCATCCACAGGAAGTAGCCCGCGGTCAGCACGGTCCCCACGCCCCCGGCCACCATAAAGCCCCGGAACAGGCCGGTGTTCAGCACGCCGGCCGGGTTGTACGAGGACAGGAGCGCCATGACCTCGCCCCAGAACCCGGCGAGTCCCGGCAGCCCGAGCGAGGCGATCGCCACGAAGGCGAACACGCCGCCCAGGTACGGGAGCTTCTGCATGAGACCGCCGCCGAGGTCGGCGATCTGGCGCGTGTGGTAGCGGTCGTAGACCGAACCGACGCAGAAGAACAGCATCCCCGTGATCAGGCCGTGCGCGACCATCCCGAAGATCGCGGCGTTGATCCCGATCGGAGTGAGCGTCGCGATCCCGAGCATCACGAACCCCATGTGCCCGACCGAGGAGAACGCGATCAGGCGCTTCAGGTCCCTCTGCGCGAGGCACGCGAGCGCCGCGTACACGATCGCGATCGCGGCGAGCAGGCCGATCCACGGCGCATACTTCTGCGCGGCGTACGGGAGGACCGGTAGCGCGATCCGCACGAACCCGTAGGTCCCCATCTTCAGCAGGATCCCGGCCAGCAGCACGGAGCCCACCGTCGGGGCCTCCGTGTGCGCGTCGGGCAGCCAGGTGTGGAACGGCCACATCGGCACCTTGATCGCGAATCCGAGGAACACGCCGGCGAACGCGACGAGCTGGAAGGTGTGACTGAACCCGCCGGACGAGCCGACCGCCTGGAGCTTGAGGATGTCGAACGTGTGCGGGTCGGCCCGGAAGTACATCCCGAGGAAGCCCAGGAGCATGAACACGCTCCCGAACAAGGTGTAGAGGAAGAACTTGATGGCCGCGTACTCGCGGTTGGCGCTTCCCCAGATCCCGATCAGGAAGTACATCGGGACGAGCACGAGCTCCCAGAAGATGAAGAACAGGACGAGGTCGAACGCGATGAACGTGCCGGCCATGCCGGTCTCGAGCAGGAGCTGGAGCGCGAGGAAGGCCTTGGTCTTGCCGGGCTCGGGGACGAACCGCCACGTGTAGACGGCGCACAGGAACGAAAGGAGGAACGTGAGCACGTACAGCGGGAGGCTGATGCCGTCGATCCCGACGTGGTACCGGGCCCCGATCACGGGGATCCACCTGGTGTCGAGCTCGAACTGCAGCCCTCCGCCGCTGCCGTAGTCGAAGCCGATCGCGATCGCCACGGCGACGGCCAGGGCCGCGCCGGTGAACAGGATGCCGAGCGAGCGGACCGCCCGCTCCTTCTCCTTCGGGACGAAGGCGATCACGACCGCTCCCACAAGTGGCAGGAACGTCGCGATCGAGATCGCCGATCTCTCCCACCCGCTCATCCGTTACTCCCTCTCCTCGACGCGCATGCTCACACCCTCGTGAAGATCACCGCCAGCACGACCACGCCGGCAAACAGGAGCGCCGCGTAGCGCTGGACGTTGCCCGACTGCAGATAGCGAAGGAGGCCGCCGGTGAACCCGGCGGTCTGGGCCACGCCGTTCACGGCGCCGTCGACCACGGTCCGGTCGAACCCGTTCACGCCCCGGGAGAACCACCGGGCGAGCCGGGCGGCCCCGTTCACGATGCCATCCAGCACGTTCTGGTTCGTCCAGTAGACGAAGGCCGACACCTTGTCGCGAACGGGCAGCACGATCCCCTTCATGTAGAGGTCGTCCATGAAGTACTTCCTGACGAGCAGCGTCGTGAACGGCCCCATCGCGAGCATCGGGTCGCGCTCGCGGGCCCTCCCGTAGACCGCCACTCCGACGAGCACCCCGAGCAGGGCCGCCCCGGTCGACAGCGCGGCGACCCAGGGCACGAAGCGGATCGCCTCCGGCTCCTCGAAGAACACCCACTTGAAGAAGACGGCGTGCGCGAACGACGCCCCGAGGAACCCGACGCCCACCGTCCCCGCGGCCAATGCGACGAGGGGGCCGGTCATGCTGGCCGGCGCCTCATGCGGGTGCCCGTGCCCGCGATACTCGCCGAAGAACGTCAGCATGACCATCCGCGTCGTGTAGAAAGCCGTCACCAGCGCCGTGAGCAGGAGCACGACGAAGACCACCTCGTGCCCCTTCGAGGCGCTCGCGAGCAGCTCGTCCTTGGACCAGAAGCCGGCGAGCGGCGGAATGCCGGCCAGCGCCGCCGAGCCGATCACGAACGTCCAGAACGTGATCGGCATGGGCTTCCGGAGACCGCCCATCTCGCTCATGTTGTTCGAGTGGACGGCGTGGATCACCGCACCGGAGCCGAGGAACAGCAGCGCCTTGAAGAAGGCGTGCGTGAACAGGTGGAAGAACGCCGCGTTCCGCCCGGCGGGACCGGCCGACATCAGCGAGACCATGTAGGCGAGCTGCGAGATCGTGGAGTACGCCAGGACCCGCTTGATGTCGTCCTGGACCAGTCCGAGGAGCGCGGCGCCGAGGGCGGTGATCCCGCCGACGATCCCGACCACCTGCAGCACCCACGGATCGGCGTGGACGCACACCTCGAACAGCCGGCCGACGAGGTAGACGCCCGCCGCCACCATCGTGGCGGCGTGGATCAGGGCGGAGACGGGCGTCGGGCCCTGCATCGCGTCAGGAAGCCAGACGTGCAGCGGGAACTGGGCCGACTTGCCGATCGCGCCCCCGAACAGGAGCAGGGCGGCGGCCGAGACGACCCCGCGGGAGAGGTCGCCGGCGCCCACGAGCTCGCCGATCTGGTGGATGTTCGTCGTGCCGGTCGCCACGACCAGCACGAAGATGCCGAAGAGGAACGGCACGTCCCCGGTCTTCGTCGTGATGAAGGCCTTGATCGCGGCGCTCGAGTTGACGTGCTCCTCCCACCAGTGCCCGATCAGCAGGTAGGAGCAGATGCCCATGATCTCCCACCCCACGAGGAGCTGGAACAGGTTGTCGGAGACGACGACCGTGAGCATCGCGAAGGTGAAGATCGACAGCACCACGTAGAACCAGGTGAACCGCTGATCCCCGTGCATGTACCCGATCGAGTACACGTGCACGCACAGCGACACCGTCGTGACGACGATCAGCATGACGGCCGTGAGCCCGTCGACGTACTGGCCGATCTCGAACCGGAGGGGCCCGACCCGGAAC
The DNA here is from genome assembly GCA_021325015.1 of Actinomycetota bacterium. GTDB lineage: Bacteria > Actinomycetota > UBA4738 > UBA4738 > HRBIN12 > JAJPHY01. Next base: position 8,141 of record JAJPHY010000100.1, read on the forward strand.
CAGTCGACCGACGACGCATACACGCCCCCGCCCTGCACGAAGTGCCAGAGCACGAGGAGCGACAGGACGAACCCGGCTCCGACGGTCAGGACGCCGTAGATCCAGCCCCGGCCCGGGGTCCGCTTGCCGAAGAAGAGCGTGAGCCCCGCCGATGCGATGGGCAGCGCGGCAACGACCCACGCGTACTTCGCGAACCCCGGCGAGGTCACGGCGGCTACCACTTGAGCAGGTTCACCTCGTCGATGTTGATCGTCTCGCGGTTGCGGTAGATCAGGATGACGATCGCAAGACCGATCCCCACCTCCGCGGCGGCGACGGCGATCACGAACAGCGCGAACGCCTGCCCGGTGAGGTCGTGCAGCGCCTGCGAGAACGCGATCAGGTTGACGTTGACGGCGTTCAGCATGAGCTCGATCGACATGAGCACGAGGACGGCGTTGCGCCGCGCCAGCACGCCGTAGACACCCGCCGAGAACAAGACGGCGGAGAAGAACAGAACGAGCGGCAGGCGGATCACGAGCGCTCGTCCTTCCGCGAGAGCACGATGGCCCCGATCAGGGCCGCGAGCAGGAGGAACGAGACCGCCTCGAACGGCAGCACGTACTGGCGGAACAGCGACTCGCCGAGCGCCCCCGTCGTCACGTGGATCGGCTGGATCTTGGGATCGCTCCAGTGGAACGCGTTCTGGATGAGGAACACGAGCCCCGCGAGCACGCCGAGCCCGACGAGGAGCGCGATGCCCCGCTGCTGGTTGTCGAGCGCCTCGCGCCCGATCGGCGCCTTGGTCAGCATCAGGCCGAACAGGAACAGGATCACGATCGCGCCCACGTAGATGAGGATCTGCACCCAGGCGACGAACTCCGCGGCAAGGATCAGGTAGACGCCGCCGACCATCGCGAGCGTGACGACTAGGTACAGGGCCGCGTGCACGACGTTCCTCGCGGTGACCAGGCGAAAGGCGGCGACCGTGCCCACCAGGGCGAGCACGACGAAGGCGTATTCCTGAGCGCTCATCCCGGCTATCCCTCCGCCGCCTTCTTCCGCGCGGCGATCATGGCGGCCCGGCGGGCCTGGCCCTCGGCGACCCGGCGGTCGGTGCCCTTGCCCAGGAGCTCGGCGAGCACCTTCTCGAAGGTCTCCTGATCCAGGCTCACCTCCTTGTGCTCGGCCGCGGGCGCCGGGGCGGAGCCGGGTCCCGCGCCCCCGGCGGGAGGAGCCTGGGCCGGGGCGGCGGCGGGCGGCGGCGCGGCGGGCGGCGCAGATACCGGCGGAGCCCCGGCCCCCGCGGGCGCCGGGACCGGGGCGACGGGGCCCGGGGCGACGACGGGGCCGGTTCCGGCAGGCTCGGGCGGAAGCTCCGCGCCCTCCTCGATCGGCAGCGGCGGCAGGACCGTGTAGGTCCACTCCTCGAGCTTCTCCTTGTCGTGCAGCAGATCGTGGATGTCGTACGTCGCGTACTCGAACTCGGGGCTCCAGAAGAGGGCGTCGAACGGACACACCTCCACGCAGATCCCGCAGTACATGCAGAGCGCGTAGTCGATGTCGAAGCGATCGAGGACCTTCACCGACCGGGCCTTTCCGCCGGAGGCCGGCGGGTTGGTCTCCTTGTGGGCCTCGATGTAGATGCACCAGTCGGGACACTCGCGCGAGCACTTGTAGCAGACCGTGCAGTTCTCCTGCTTCAGCGCGATGACCCCACGAGTCCGCGGCGGGAGGTCGGGCCGGACCTCCGGATACTGCTGCGTGACCGCGGGACGCAGCATGTGCTTGAGCGTGACCCCGAGACCCTTGATCAGGCCGAGGCCGGTCGAGGCCGCCTCCCCCTCCGGCCTGCGTACGTCCCGCTCGCCGATCGCCATGCGCATCCCCCTCGCTATCCGACCGCGACCTTCACGAAGCCGACCACCAGGATCTGGAGCAGCGCCAGCGGGATCAGCGCGAGCCAGGAGAAGCGCTGGAGCTGATCCTCCCGCAGGCGCGGGTACGTCGCCCGCAGCCAGATGACCACGAACGATAGCGCACCGATCTTGGCCGCCATCCACAGCGGATCGGGAATCCCGAGGAAGCCCCGGTAGCCGCCCAGGAACAGGATCGAGGCGATCGACGAGAGCGCCACGATCCCCCCGTACTCGGTGAGCAGGAAGAAGGCGAACTTCAGACCCGTGTACTCGGTGTAGGCGCCGAAGATGATCTCGGAGTCGGCGATCGGCATGTCGAAGGGCGGCCGGGTCAGCTCCGCGAGCGAGGCCACCATGAAGATCAAGAAGCCGATCGGCTGCGTGAGCACGAACCAGTAGCGGTCCTGCGCCTCGGTGATCCCGATGAGCGAGAGCGTGCCGGCCTGCATGACCACCGAGGCCGCCGCCAGCACGAGCGGAAGCTCGTACGCGATGAGCTGTGCGGCCGCCCGCAGCGCCCCGATCAGCGAGAACTTGTTGGCCGAGGACCATCCGGCCATCAGCACGCCGATCACGTTCACCGACCCGATCGCCATCACGAAGAAGATCCCGATGTCGAGGTTCTCGGCGTAGATCGTGTTCGAGAACGGGACGACGACGAAGAGCACGATGTAGGGGATCAGCGCCACTGCGGGAGCGAGCGAGAAGACCCACCGGTCGGCCGCGGCGGGGATGACGTCCTCCTTCTGGATGAACTTGGCGCCGTCGGCGACGAGCTGAGCCCATCCGTGGAAGCGCCCCGCGTACATGGGCCCCAGGCGCGCCTGCATGTGCGCGAGGACCTTGTGCTCCATGTAGCCGACCAGCAGCGGCGCGACGAGGAAGAACACGAGCACGGCGGCGGCCTTCACGACGAGCACGACCCAGAAGTTGGCGAACCAGTCGTCGAACACGCTCACGCCGGGGACCGCCGAGATCACTCCTCCTCTTCCTCCTCCTCGCCCTCGACGGCGCCGGGCCAGGGCTTCGCCTCCCTGGTCATGAGCGGGAAGTCCTTGCGGAGGGGGTGGCCCTCGAACGGCTCGGGCAGCAGCAGCTTGACCGGCTGGGGGTGCCCCTCGAACGCGATCCCGAACATCTCCGCGGTCTCGCGCTCGTGCCAGTTCGCGCCCGGGTAGAGGTCGGAGATCGTGGGGCAGACGGGATGCTCACGCGCCAGGCGAACCTTCAGCCGGACGTGGTGCCCGATGGTGGTCGAGTACAGGTGGGTCACGACCTCCAGCCCGGAGTCCCCGAAGTCGACCCCGGAGCAGAAGTCGCAGTAGTCGCAGTCGAACTCGGGCTCCTCGCGGAGGAACCTGGCCATCTCCCGGTAGCGCGCCGGCCTCACCGTCACGACGGCGTGCCCGAACTGATCCTCGAACGCGAGGACGTCCTCGCCGAACTGGGCGCGGAGGCGGGACTCGATCTCAGGAGGTGGCAGCGGGCGCCGTGAGCTTGCCACTCCACTTCTCCCTGATGTCTTCGTTCGCGATCTTCTCCTGCAACTTGACGATGCCGTGCAGGAGGGCCTCCGGACGAGGCGGGCATCCCGGTACGTACACGTCGACCGGGACGATCTGGTCGACGCCCTTCGTGACCGAGTAGCTGTCCCAGTAGGGCCCACCGCAGTTGGAGCAGGAGCCGAAGGAGATCACGTACTTCGGCTCCGGCATCTGGTCGTAGACGCGCTTGAGCGCGGGGGCCATCTTGTCGGTGAGCGTGCCCGCCACGACCAGCAGGTCGGCCTGTCGCGGCCCGTGCGCGAACGGGATGACGCCGAAGCGAATGAAGTCGTGCTTCGAGGTCGAGGCCGCGATGAACTCGATCGCGCAGCACGCCAGACCGAAGTTCATCACCCACAGGGAGTACCGCCGGCCCCAGTTGAGGACGAACTTGATCGGTTGCAGTCGCGGCAACGGGGTGTGCTCGATCAGACCCACCGCAGCACTCCCTTCCTCCACGCGTACAGGAGCCCGACGGCCAGGATCCCGATGAAAATGGCCATCTCGACCACGGCCTGGTAGCCGAGGCCTTCGAAGATCCGGGCCCACGGAAACAGGAACACGCTCTCGACGTCGAAGATGACGAAGAGGAAGCCGTAGACGTAGTAGCGGACCTGGCTCTGGGACCACCCCTCGCCCACCGGGTCGATCCCGCACTCGTAGGTGGTCAGCTTGTCGGGCAGCGGCCGATGGGGAGCGACAAGCCGCGCGACCCCGAAGGCGACCGCAACGAGCCCCGCGCCGGCGATCAGGACCGCGAGGACGACCCCGTAGGACTGGTAGTAGGTCTCCACGCTTGTGAACGCTTTCCC
>JAJPHY010000092.1 GCA_021325015.1 Actinomycetota bacterium
GGTCCCATCCCGAACCCGGAAGTTAAGCCCTCCAGCGCCGATGGTACTGCCCGGGCGACCGGGTGGGAGAGTAGGTCGCCGCCGGAACACCTTGCAGGAGAGCCGCCTTTGGGCGGCTCTCCGCGTGTTCGGCATCGAGCCGTTCGAGCGGCGCGTCGGCCGCTACGCTAAGGGCCGATGTCGAACGCCTTTCGCCCCCGTCCCTCCGCCGGCCGGCGCCGGCCGGCGCCCGTGCGCGCCTCGCTTCCTCGAGAGGTCGTGCACGAGCTCCGGGCGGTAGCGCGGGCGGGGTCGGCCGATCGGGCGATCGCGAGACTCGAGCGGGCGGTCGAGCTCCTCGAGCGGGGCGACGCCCGGGGCGCCGCCAGCGAGGCGGCGAAGGCCAAAGCCCTCGCGCCGCGCTCGTCGGCAGTTCGGGAGGCGCTGGGCCTCGCGCTCTACGGGCAGGGGCGCTGGCGGGAGGCCCTGTCGGAGATGCAGGCGTACCGGCGGCTGTCGGGGCGCTACGACCAAAACCACATCATCGCGGACTGCCACCGTGCCCTGGGGCACCCGGAGCGCGCCGTGCCGCTCGCCGAAGAGGCTCTGGCCGCTCGCGGGGTCCCGCTCGCGGCCAAGGCAGAGGCCGTCGTCGTGGCGGCGTCGGCGCTCGCCGACATGGGTAGGTACGAGCAGGCGCTCGGGCTCCTGCGCCGGGTGCGGACCCGCGAGGACGTGGCGGGCCCCGAGGTGCTGCGCATCTGGTACGTGACGGGGAGCGTCTTGGCTCGGGCGGGGAGGCCCCAGGAGGCGGCTCGGGAGTTTCGCAAGATCCTGCGGCACGACCCGGCCGCGTTCGACACGGCGGAGCGGCTGGCTCAGCTCGCCTGACCGGTTCCCGCCAGACGTTCCTCGCGCTTCTTCCAGTAGCGAATCAGGCCCATCGCGTTCATCCGGACGCTCGAGAGGATCTCGAAACGTTCGAGGTCCAGGGCGGCCTCGGCGCCGGTTTCGACGTCGGCCCTCGCCTGCTCCTCCAGCAGCGCCGTGACCTCGTCCAGGTCCTCGGTCCACGTGAGCGCCGTCCGAACGGCTTCGGCCCAGCTCCGGATCCGTCGCTCGGCCAGGTCGCAGATCCGATCGATCTCGGCGATCGGTCCGAAGTGCGCGAACAGCAGCACCGACCGCGCCCGAGCGCGGATGCGTTCGATACTGTCGACCGCGAGCTCGACGTCGAACTCGGGTGGGGGCGTGGCCGGTCGAAGCCCCGGGAGGTCCGGCAGGTGGATCCCGAGGGCATCGCCCGTGAACACCGCTCCCGTCGAGGAGTCGACCAGCGCCACCTGGTGCGAGGCGTGGCCGGGCGTATGGAACGAGTCGAGAACGCGCCCGCCGAGCGCAATCCGGTCGCCGTCGGCGAGGCTGCGGATGCGGTCGGCGGGCACCGGGTCGACCGGGCCGAAGAGGGAGGCCATGCGTTCCTCCCCGTAGATGCGCGCGGCGCTGGCCACGAGCCGGGTCGGGTCGGCCAGGTGCCGGGCCCCCCGCTCGTGGACCCACACCCTCGCCCGCGGATATCGCGCCGCGAGTCGGCCGACGCCGCCGGCGTGATCGAGGTGGATGTGGGTCACCACGATGTTCGCGAGGTCTCCGGGGCCGACGCCCAGCCGTTCCAGCCCCGCGACGACCGGCTCGACCGAGGTGGTGGGGCCCGTCTCGACGATCGTCGGCTCGTCGGCCTTCAGGAGGTAGGCCGCCGTGTAGCGCTCGCGCCCGCCGTAGAACGTGTCGATCGCCGTGATGCCCGCCTGCACCTCGAACGTCACCGGGTCCATGGGCGAAGTGTAGCCAGGCGTGTCGGTGCCTCCTGCTACGGTCCGATCCCGAAGGGAGGCACGCGATGGTGACGGTCAACGTGGTCGTGCTCGCCGGGACCGTTGCGACGGACCCGGTGGAGCGTCGGATGCCATCGGGCGACGAGGTCACCGAGCTCCGCCTCTCCGTTCCGGAGGCCGGCAAGCGCCTCCTCCCCCTCCCGGTCGCCGTCTGGCACAAGAGCGTCGGCAAGCGCGCCCTCGTCGGTATCGGCAAGGGCGACGACGTGCTCGTGTACGGACAGCTTGCACGGCGCTTCTACCGGAGCGGAGCGGGGGCCAGGAGCCTGACCGAGGTCGTGGCGACCGGTATCAAGAAGCTCGAGCCCGATCCCCGCGTCTGAGGCGGCTCCGGGGGCCGGCGGCCGGATCAGGCCGGCTGGATGGTCATTCGAGGGGGCGGATCACCATGCCGGTCCGCGGTTTCGGCCAGAAGTACGTGGACTTCTGCGGCAGGCGCTCGCCGCGGTCGACCACGGACCGGATCCTGGTGGCGGTCGTCGGGGGGAGGAGGAACGCCGCGGTGGCGCCGCCGCGACGTACCTCCTCCTCGGCCAGGGCCGCATCGGGGGTGTAGGCGATCGCCGGCGTCAAGCGGTCGAGGATCTCCGCGTGGAGAGTGCACACGACGGGAGGTCTGCCCTCGAGTCGATCGACGCGGTGAACGAGCTCGCCGTCCTCCCGGGCAACGGTCCCGTACACGAGGTCACGGTCGTCCACCTCCTCGAGAACCTCCGCGAGGTCCCGAACCCGCTCGCCCCGCACAGGGGGATCGCCCGAGACCAGCACCCGGTGGATGGGGAGGACGGGGGGATCCTCGGTGACGGCGTCCACCACCAGCGCCATGACCTCGTCCCACGGGCCCGAGCCGTGTCGCTCGCGCATCTCGTCCCGGTAGCGCAGGGCCATCGTATAGCGATGATGGCCGTCGGCGATCATCATGGACTGCGACCGCAGGCTCTCGACGCCGTCGTGGGCGCCGTCGACCCGCCACATCCGGTGCTCGACGCCCGCCTCGTCCACGAGCGACGCCAGTGGGTCCGTGCCGCGCGCGTCGTCGAGCAGGTCGGTCAGGCCCGAGCAGGGCCCGGAGCAGACCAGGTAGATGCTCGACAGGTTGGCACGGAGCGCGCGCATCAGTCGAAGCCGGTCCTCCACGGGGCCGCGCATGGTCCGCTCGTGCGGGACGATCGAGCCTCCCCAGTCCTCCAGGCGAACTAGGCAGACGAGGCCGCGGACCGACCGGTGCCGCCCCTGGAACGCGAAGCGCATCTCGTACGCGAAGTACGACGGCGCGGGCGTGGGGATCAGGACGCCCTCGTCGCGCCACCGCTCGAACTCTCGGGCCGCCCGCCTATACTTGTTCTCGACGTCGTCGTCTCCCGGCAGGTCCTCGCCAAGGTCGAGCCGGACGATGTTGTGGGGGCTGGCGTCGAGCAGGCGACGGCGCTCCTCCGTCAGGACCGTGTCGTAGGGGGGAGCGGTCACGCGTTCGAGCGGGCCGACCAAGGACCGGTCGTACAAGAGGCCGACGAAGGGCGAGATCCGAGGCACTCGCGCATGTATAGCAGACACCTCCAGGGCCAGACGGCGTACGACCTGTTCTCTCGAGGGCTGGGATTTCTCCAGGGCGGTCACCCGCATCAGGCGGCGATGGTCCTGTCCCTCGCCAAGCTGATCGAGCCGGAGAAGGCGTCGATCCGGGTGGCGCTCGGCCGGGCGCTGTTCATGACCGGACGCATGGCTCGGGCCCGCAGGGAGTTCGCCAAGGCGGTCCAGATCAACCCGTCGGACGACTGGGCGCACTTCGCGCTGGCGCTCGCCTGCGAGCGGACCGGTCAGCGCGCCCGCGCCCTCGGACACCTGAAGCTGGCGCTGGCCATGCACCCGGACCAGGCCGACTACGGGCGGGCGCTTCGGCGGCTCGCCGGTCCATGAGCCTGGTCGAACGCTACGACTGCTTCCTGCTCGACCTCGATGGAGTCCTGTACCGGGGGGATCGCCCCGTGGAGGGCGCTTCCGAGGCCGTGGCCCGCCTTCGGGCGGCGGGTCGGCGCATCGCCTTCCTGACGAACAACTCCAGCCGAACCCCCGATCAGGTGGCGGACGCGCTCGGCCGGATCGGCGTCCCCGCCTCGCCCGCCGAGGTGGTGACCTCTGCGCTCGCGACGGCCGACCTGTTGAGCTCGCGTGGGGTGAAGTCGGCGTTCGTCATCGGCGAGGACGGAGTCCGCTCGGCGCTCGCGGAGGCGGGTATCGACACCCTGGACGGAGAGCCGCCACGCGCGGACGCCGTGGTCGTCGGATGGGATCGCGGGGTCGACTACGCGAAGCTGCGAACGGCCTCCATCCTCGTCCAGCGAGGGGCCACCCTGATCGCGACCAACGCCGACGTGTCCTTTCCGGCGCCCGACGGGCTGCGGTGGCCCGGCGCGGGGGCGATCCTGCTCGTCGTGACCGCGACGACGGGCGTTGAGGCTGAGGTGGTGGGCAAGCCCGGGGCCGCACTGTTCGAGGCCGCCCGTCGACGCGCGGGAGGCGGGAGGCCGCTGGTGGTCGGCGATCGCGTCGACACGGACGTGGCCGGCGCCGCGGCGCTCGGCTGGGACTCGCTCCTTGTGCTCACCGGCATCTCGCGCCCGGCCGACCTGGACCGCTCCGACGTGCGGCCCACCTACGTGGCGCGGGACCTGTCGGGTCTGTTCGAGGAGCCCGAGCCCGGCCCGCTCGCCTCCGACTAGCGAGCGGTCAGAACAGGTCCGGCCGGGGTGGCACCTGGCGCAGCCGACCGCGCTCGCCACGACCCCGGAAGAAGATCCAGGCACCGGCCATCCCGAACACGAAGCCGCCGACGTGCGCCCAGTAGGCGACCCCCCCGTTCACCTGGGTTCCGAGACCCCCCACGCCGCTGAAGAGCTGGAGGACGAACCACGCCCCGAGGACGACCACGGCGGGAAGCTCGACCGCCGTGATGAAGAAGAAGAACACGAGCGTCGTGACCCGGGCCCGAGGGAACATGACGAGGTAGGCACCCAGGATCGCCGCGATCGCTCCAGAGGCGCCGAGGTTGGGAACGGCCGAGTTGGGGTCGAAGGCGAGCTGCAGGCCCGTCGCCGCGAGACCTCCCAGCAGGTAGAAGACCGCGAACGCGATCCGTCCGATCCGGTCCTCCACATTGTTGCCGAAGATCCACAGGAACAGCATGTTCCCGCCGATGTGCAACCACCCTCCGTGCAGGAACATCGCGACGAAGATCGACTCCCACCAGCTCTTGTTGGGGCACCGTCGCTGCAGAAAGGACTGGGCGGCGGCGGCCTGTGGCCCGAAGTCCGTGGCGAGGGCCTTCAGGGCCGGGCGTCCGCCGCGGGCCAGGTTCGTCTGATGCGTGACCTCCCAGGGGATCTCCGCGTGGCAGAAGAAGAACGCCTGCTGCCGGCCCTGGCTCGCGAACGTGGGCTGCCACAGGAGGAAGATCGCGACGTTCGCGGCGATGATCCCAAACGTGACCCAGGCGAACCGGCTCGTGGGGTTGGCGTCCCGGATGGGGATCACGCCCGGCTCCTGACCCGCGTCACGGCTCGCGAGCCTAGCAGGGCCGGGCGATCCGAGCCCCGCGCCGCGCGAGTATCCTTGGCGTTGGTCGACATCGGGAGGCGATCATGGTCGCGAGCGATGTTCGCAAGTTCATGGAAGCGGCGCTCGAGAAGCTGACCCCCGCCAAGGCGCAGGAGATCGCCCGCTCGGTCATGAAGGGACAGGGCCGGGACCAGGTCCAGCGCTTCGCGAAGGAGCTCATGGACTGGTCGGCCCGGAACCGAGAGCGGGTGATCGACCTCGTGCAGCGCGAGGTCAAGGCGCAGCTCAAGCTCGTCGGGGTCGCGAGCCGCGAGGAGGTGGAGGCGCTCAAGCGGCGCGTCCGCGAGCTCGAGCGGATCGTCCCCAAGCGCGCGACGGCCAAGCGGCCGGCGGCGAGGAAGCGTACGACCGCCAGGCGGACGTCGGCCCCCGCCCAGACGCCCGAGGCGACCTGAGCGCGCCCGCCGTGTCCCGCCGCCGGCTCGATGCGGAGCTCGTTCGACGGGGCCTGGCCCGAAGCCGGGCGGAGGCGCAGGAGGCGGTTCGGGCGGGGTTCGTCGTCGTTGGCGGTCGCCCCGTGGAGAAGGCGTCCCGGCTGGTGGCGCCCGACGAGCCCGTTGCGCTCCTGACTCCCGCCCGCAGGTTTGTCTCACGCGGTGGCGACAAGCTGGACGCGGCGCTCGAGCGGTTTGGGATCGAGGTCGCCGGCCGGGATTGCCTGGACGCGGGGGCCTCGACGGGCGGGTTCACCGACTGCCTGCTCCGGCGGGGGGCGCGACGGGTGGTGGCGGTCGACGTCGGGTACGGACAGCTGGACTGGTCGATCAGGACCGACCCTCGGGTCACCGTCCTCGAAAGGACCAACGTCCGCCACCTCTCCGCCTCCGACCTGCCGTTCGCCCCCCACGTCGTCGTGGCCGACCTCTCGTTCATCTCGCTCCGGCTCGTCGTGCCGACCCTGGCCAGGCTCGCGCGGCCGGGCGCGGACATCGTCCTGCTCGTGAAGCCGCAGTTCGAGGCCGGCCGGGGCGCCGTCGGACGCGGGGGCGTGGTGCGCGAGCCGGCCGTCTGGCGGCACGCGATCGAGGGCGTGGCCGAGGCCAGCCTCGGGGCGGGGGCCACCCCTCGGGCAGTCATGCCGTCGCCGATCAGGGGTCCCGCAGGCAACGTGGAGTTCCTGCTCCATGCGGTCGAGGGGGGAGCGAGCGCGGACCTCGACGTGGACGCGGTGGTCGAGGAGGCATGCCGGATCGGAGAGCGGGCGTGAGCGCTCGGTCGCCGAGCGGGCGGGGGGCGCTCGGAGGCCGCGCGTGAGCCGCGTTGGGTTCGTCGTCCACCCCGGTCGTCCGAGCGCGACGCGCGCTGCCGAGTCGCTCGTCGCCTGGCTCCGGGAGCGAGGGGTGGAGGTCGACCTGCTGGGCGACGGCGGGGCGCCACCCTCCGGTCCCGAGCGGAGCCTCGACCTCGTGGTGTCGGTGGGCGGGGACGGCACGTTCCTCCACGCGGCGCACCTGGCGGCGCGCGTCGGCTGCCCCATCCTCGGCGTCAAAGTCGGACGGGTGGGGTTCCTGACCGAGGTCGAGCCCGAGGAGGCCCCCCGGCTCCTCGAACGGGCGATGGCGGGCACCGCCCATGTCGAGGAGCGCCTCGCGATCCTCGCCGAGCCCGACGACGCGCGATTCGAACCGCAATGGGCGCTGAACGAGGTGATCCTCGAGAAGCGCGCCCGTCATCGGCTGGTGCGCCTGGCCCTGTACGTGGGCGACGTGTACGTGACGACCTTCTCCGCGGACGGCGTGATCGTGTCGACGCCCACCGGATCCACGGCCTATTCCTTCTCGGCCGGCGGCCCCATCGTCACGCCGACCCTCCGTTGCCTGATCGTCACCCCGGTGGCGGCGCACATGGTGTTCGACCGGTCGCTCGTCCTGTCCGCGAGCGAGCGCGTGACTCTCAGGGTGGTGGGGGAGGAGGACGGGCTCCTGTCGGCCGACGGCCGTGAGAGCCTCGAGCTTCCCGTGGGCTCGAGCGTGCGGATCGGCGCGGCCCCGAACCCCGGGAGGCTGATCCGTCGGGAGGACGCGCCGCCGTTCCACGCCCTGGTGCGCGAGAAGTTCGGACTTCCCGGCGGCGACCCCGGCTCGGTGGCCGCGGTCGTCCGGGACGATCGCCCCTCGGTAGCCACGGTCGTCCGGGACGATCGCCCCGCGGGGAGTCCATCCGGGATCGATCGGCCTGCGTAGAGACCATGCTTCGGGAGCTCCACATCAGCGATCTGGGTGTGATCCGGGACCTCGACCTCGAGCTTCATCCCGGGCTGAACGTGCTGACGGGCGAGACCGGAGCGGGCAAGACGATGATCACCGTCGGCCTCGCCCTTGCCCTCGGTGCCAGGGCGTCCGCGACGCTTGTGCGCGCGGGCGCGAAGGCAGCTCGCGTTCAGGCGCGGTTCCAGGCGCCCCCCGGTGCCCCGTGGGACGAGTGGGCCGAGGAGGGCGAGCTCGTGCTGGCTCGCTCGGTCGAGGCCGACGGGCGGAGCTCGGCCAGGGTCGGCGGGCAGGTCGCGCCCGCCTCGACCCTTGTCGAGCTCGCGACGGGCCTCGTCGAGATCCACGGACAGCACCAGGGGCTTCGGCTGCTCTCGGCGGCGGCCCAGACCGAGTTCCTCGACCGGTTCGCCGGGCCCGGGCACCTCCGGCGCGTCGTCGAGCACCGGGGCCTGTACGAGCGGGCGCGGCAGGTGGCCGAGCAGCTGGCCACGCTCGACGTGCAGACCCGAGATCGCGAGCGTGAGATCGACCTGCTCGACCACCAGATCCGCGAGATCGAGGCCGCGGCGATCCGGGCCGGGGAGATCGGCGAGCTCGAGGCGGAGGAGTCTCGGCTTTCCCACGCCGAGCGGCTGCTCGAGGCGGCCGCCGAGGCTCGGGCCGCGGTGGCCGACGACGGCGGCGGGGTCGACGCCCTCGCCCGTGCCGCCGCGGCGCTCCGGGAGGTCGCCGCGATCGACCCGGGCGGCGCACCTCTTCGGGAGCGGGCGCTCTCGCTCGCCGAGGAGGCGGCGGACCTCGCCCGCGGCCTCCGCGCGTACCAGGAGGGGATCGCCCTCGACCCGGAGCGTCTTAGCGGGGTACGGGAGCGGATCCAGGCGATCCGCTCGCTGGAGCGGAAGTACGGAGAGGGGGAGGAGCAGGTGCTCGCCTTCCTCGAGCGCGCCCGAGAGCGCCGTCGCCGGCTCGCTGCGGCGGAGGACGACGCGGCCCGGCTGCGTCTCGAGGCGGCCGAGCTCGACGCCCGAGCGTCGGCGCTCGCCGCCGAGATCGGGCGCGCTAGGGTGGCGTCGGCGCCGCGGCTCGCGGCCGCGCTCCGGGACGAGCTTCGGGAGCTCGGGATGCCCGACGCGGAGGTGGAGGTGGCGATCCGGAGATCGTCCGGGCCCGCCGGCACCGAGCGGGCGGAGCTGCTCTTTTCTCCCGGAGCCGGGCAGGCGCTCGCACCGCTCGCGCGCGCCGCGTCGGGAGGGGAGCTCTCGCGTACGATGCTCGCCTGCCGGAGCGTGATGGTGGACCTCGACGCCGTCCCCACGCTCGTCTTCGACGAGGTGGACGCCGGGATCGGGGGACGGGCTGCGATCGCCGTGGGCGAGCGTCTTGCCGGGCTCGCGCGCTCACGACAGATCCTCGTCGTGACGCATCTTCCGCAGATCGCCTCGTTCGCCGATCGACACATCCGGGTGGAGAAGTCCGGGGGGACGGCCACGGCGGCCGTCGTGGAGGACGACGAGCGGGTGACCGAGCTGTCGCGCATGCTCTCCGGGCTTCCCGAGAGCGAGTCGGCCGCGCTGCACGCTGAGGAGCTCCTCGCCCGGGCCCGCAGACGCCCGGCTCACCGGTAGGCGGCGGGGGACCGACGGCTTCGGCTACCCTGTTGCCGGCCGGCCCCGCGGGCTTCAGAGGCAAGCGCCGGCCCGACCGGGAGGCGATCCATACGTCCACGTCGAGGTCGAGGAGTCTGCTGCGGCGCCCTCCCCGGCGCGCGAGGGTCCTGGAGGGGAGCGCTCGCGTGGACGGGCGGACCAAGCGCCTCGTGTCCCGCGCCCTGCCGGGCGATATCGCCGTCATCGATCACGAGGACCTGGACCGCGTCTCCGCGGAGGGGCTGGTCCGGGCCGGTGTGGCGGCGGTCGTGAACGCCGCGCGCTCGACGACCGGTCGATACCCGAACCTCGGGCCCGCGATCCTGCTCGAGGCCGGGATCCCGCTGGTGGACGGCGTCGGGCCGCTCCTGCTTCGAAAGGTCCGGGAGGGCGATCGGATCCGCCTCGAGGGGGACCGGGTCCACGTCGGGGAACGGCTCGTCGGCGTGGGGACCCTTCAGACGCCCGAGTCGGTCCGGCGCGCGATGGACGAGGCGAGCGCGGGCCTGGCCGACCGGCTGGACAGCTTCGCCCGCAACACGGTGGCCTTCATGCAGCACGAGCGCGACCTGCTCTTCGGAGGATCGGGGCTGCCGGAGCTCGAGCACGACCTTTCCGGGCGGCCGGCGCTCGTCGTGGTTCGCGGATACGACTACAAGCAGGACCTCGCGGTGCTGCGTCCGTTCATCCGCGACGTGCGGCCCGTGCTCGTGGGGGTCGACGGTGGCGCCGACGCCCTCATCGAGGAGGGCTACGTTCCTGACCTCATCGTGGGCGACATGGACAGCGTGACGGATCGCGCGCTCCGGCTTGCCGCCCGGCGGCGCCGACGCTGGCGCCGCCGTCGCCCGACCGAGGTGGTGCTGCACACCTACCGCAACGGCTTCGCCCCCGGGCGGGCCCGGCTCGAGGCGCTCGGCATCCCCTACAAGACCGTATCGGCGGCCGGCACGAGCGAGGACGTGGCCTTTCTGCTCGCGCACGAGAAGGGGGCCGAGCTCATCGTCGCGGTCGGCAGCCACGGCAACCTTCGTGAGTTCCTCGACAAGGGGCGGCCGGGCATGGCCAGCACCTTCCTCGTGCGGCTGCGGGTTGGGGAGATCCTCATGGACGCGAAGGGCGTGTCTCGCGTGTACGCGCCGCGGGTGCGCGCGAGCGACGCGCTCCTGATGATCGGTGCGGCGCTCGTCGCGGCGCTCGTCGTGGTCGCCGTGGCCTCCCCGGCGTTGCGGCTGTTCGTGACCCAGCTCTTCGAGCAGTTCCGGCAGTGGCTCTTCCACCTGAAGGAGCTCTTTTGATCTCGTTCCGGTACCACATCTTCACGATCGTGGCGATCTTCCTCGCGATCGGCCTGGGAATCCTCGTGGGCAACATCTACGTTCAGCCCGGGCTCGTGAACAACCTCCAGCGCAACGCCGACTCGCTGTCGCGGCAGCTCTCCGAGTTTCGGGCGGAGGTGGATCGCCTGAACGCCGAGGTGTCGAACCTTCAGCTTGCCGGCGACATCCTGTCCCAGGTGGATCGCGGCGGGCTGGCTGGCGTCCAGGTGGCCATCGTGACCGAGGACGGCGTCGAGCCGCCGATGCTCTCGCAGGCGCTTCGCTCGCTCCAGGAGGCCAAGGCGGACGTCGTCGCCGTCCTGTCGGTGACCGATCGGATGAGCCTCGCGGACCAGACGAGTCGAGAGGCGCTCGCTCGGATCGTCGGAATGTCCGCCGACCGCGACCCCTCCGACCTGCAGGCGGCCGCCGCTACGCTCCTCGCTCGCCGACTGGCGGAGGGGCCGTCCGTCCCCGCCGGTTCGCTCCCCCAGAGCGATCCCCTGGACGAGCTGCTTCGCGATCAGTTCCTGCGGTTTCCGCCGGGGCTTCCGAAGGTCTCCGAGTCCGCCCTGCCCGCCGTCGGCGGCAAGGGCCTGGTCGTCGTCGCCCTCGACGGGGGGCAGGGCCAGCCGATCGTCCAGCCGGAGGATTTCATGATCCCCATGGTCCAGGAGCTCGTGCGGGTGGGGGCCACGGTCGCCGCGGGCGAGAGCGCCTCGACCGACTACGCGTTCGTCCCTCCGCTGCGGGCCAATCCACCTGGCGCCAGGATGCTCACCGTCGACGACGTGGACTTCTCGATCGGCGGCGTGGCCCTGGTCCTGGGACTCGAGCGCTTGGTGACGCTCGGCGAGGGGGGCGACTACGGGATCAAGGGCGACGTTCGTCCGATCCCGCCGCTCACGTGACCACCCGGGTCGTGGCGCTGGTTCCCGCGCACGACGAGTCCGACCGGATCGTCGAGACCGTGGCCTCGCTGCGCGCGATCGAGGGAGTGGACGAGGTGGTGGTGATCGACGACGCCTCTCGCGACGGGACGGGCTCGGCCGCTCTGACGGCCGGGGCGAGCGTGCTTCGGATCCCCAGGCGCGCCGGAAAGGGACGGGCGCTGGAGGGAGCCCTCCGTCGTCTCCCCCCGGCGACGGTCTGGCTGCTCGCGGATGGCGATCTGGGAGCCTCCGCCTCCGGGCTCGGACCGGTGCTCCGGGAGGTGCTCGAGGGGCGAGCGGATCTGGCGATCGCCGTGCTCCCGCCGGCGAAGGGCGGCGGCTTCGGTCTGGTCAAGCGGGCGGCGAGGCTCGCGATCCGCGCCGCCAGCGGGTTCGTGGCGCGCGAGCCCCTCTCGGGTCAACGGGCCGTCACGGCGGAGGCGCTGGAGGCCTGCCGGCCTCTGGCGGCCGGGTTCGGCGTCGAGACGGCGATGACGATCGACGCCGTCCGCGCCGGCTTCCGGGTCGTCGAGGTCGAGACCGACCTCGACCACAGGCCGACCGGGCGCACCCTTCAAGGGTTCCGGCACCGGAGCCGGCAGGGCCTCGACATCCTGCTGGCGGTGCTCCCGCGGGCCCTCGGACTTCGCTGATGCCGAGGCGCCTGATGGATCGGGGAGGCGATGGGCGCGGGCGGGAGGGCCGACGCGCGGTGAGGTGGGGCCGCCTGGCGGTCGAGAACTACCGCGGCCGGCTCGTTCCCCGAACGCTCGGTCTCTGGCTCGCCCTGTGCGCGACGGCCTCCACGCTGGTCGTCGACGCCGCCCGACCCCTGGGCCCGGCGGGGTGGGGCGGGCTTGCGTGCCTCCTGCTCGTGGCGGCGGCGGGACTGGTGGACGACCTCGTGCCGATCGGCCCGAGGGGCCTGGCGGGTCACCTCCGCGCGCTCGTGCACGGGCACATGACCACGGGCGTCCTCAAGCTTCTCGTCGGGGGCGGCTGCGCGGTCATCGCGATTGGGTTGCAGCCCAGGCGGCACGTGCCGATCGAGCTGGCCGGGATGGTCCTGGTTGCGGCCGCGACCAACGTGTGGAACGGCCTGGACGTCGCTCCGGGTCGGGCGCTCAAGGCCTTCCTCCCGGTCGAGCTCGGCGCGCTTCTCGCCGGGCCGGCGGTCGAGCTCCTGCCCTTCGGGGTCGGCCTCGCGGCGGGCGCGGCCATCGGGCTGGTCCTCGACGTGCTCGAGCGCGCGATGCTCGGGGACGCAGGCTCGAACCCGCTCGGCTTCGCCGCCGGTCTGTCCCTGTACGTCGTCCTGCCCGACCCGGCCGTAGTCGCGGCCGCGGCGCTCGCCGTCGCCCTCAACGTCCTGGCCGAAACCGTCACCCTGACGCGCGCGATCCGGGCGGTGCCTCCGCTGCGCTGGCTGGACGAGCTCGGGCGGTTCCCCCCGCCGGCCTGAGGTCCGCTCGGGGGGTCGCGGGAGATTTCTCGCGCCCGCGCCGACATTTCCCGTCGAAGGCTCGGGAGCGTCACGGCGCTCTGCTAGGATGCAGTCCCGAGGTGAAGAACGAGCCGAAGTTCATCTTCGTGACCGGTGGGGTCGCCTCGGGTCTCGGCAAGGGCATCACCACCGCCTCGCTCGGTCGCCTCTTCAAGTCCCGCGGGCTCCGGGTGGCGCTCCAGAAGCTCGATCCCTACGTCAACGTCGACCCGGGCACGCTGAACCCGTTCGAGCACGGGGAGGTATTCGTGCTGGACGACGGCGCGGAGACCGACCTCGACCTCGGTCACTACGAGCGGTTCACCGACGAGAACCTGCACCGCGGCTCGAACCTCACGACCGGCGCCGTGTACTCGGCCGTGATCCAGAAGGAGCGGCGCGGCGACTACCTGGGAAAGACCGTTCAGGTCATCCCGCACATCACGGACGAGATCAAGGAGCGGATCCGCTCACACGCGGAGGCGGAGGCCGCGGACCTGCTGATCGTCGAGGTCGGCGGCACGGTGGGCGACATCGAGAGCCTGCCGTTCCTCGAGGCGATCCGCCAGCTCCGCAACGAGGTCGGGCGGGACCGGTGCGCGTTCGTCCACGTCTCGCTGATGCCGTTCATCGGCCCGACCGGGGAGCTCAAGACCAAGCCCACGCAGCACTCGGTCAAGGAGCTCCGGTCGCTCGGCTTGCAGCCCGACGCCATCGTGTGCCGTTCGGACCGGCCGATCGGCCGGCACCTCAAGGAGAAGATCTCGCTGCTCTGCGACGTGCCGATCTCGGGAGTGGTCTCGGCTCCCGATGCCGAGTCGATCTACAAGGTCCCGCTCCTCCTGCACCAGGAGGGACTCGACCGCGTGCTGGCCGCGCACCTGCGGATCGAGCGCGAGCCCGACCTCACCGAGTGGACCGCGCTCGTGCGGCGGATCGACTTGGCGACCGATCCCGTCCGGGTCGCCATCGTCGGCAAGTACGTGAACCTGCGCGACGCTTACCTCTCGGTGATCGAGGCGCTGCGTCACGGAGGCTTCCATCACGGAGCTCGGGTCGACATCTCGTGGGTCTCCTCGGACGAGCTCGCCGAGTCCGACGCGTCGGAGATGCTGGCCGACATCGACGGCATCGTCGTCCCGGGTGGGTTCGGCTGGCGCGGGGTCGAGGGCAAGCTCGAGGCCATCCGGTACGCGCGCGAGCGCCGGGTCCCGTTCCTCGGGCTGTGCCTCGGGCTCCAGTGCGCGGTGATCGAGTTCGCTCGCAACGTCTGCGGGCTGGACAGGGCGAACTCCGCCGAGTTCGATCCCGCGACGCCCCACCCGGTGATCGATCTCCTCCCGGAGCAGAAACACGTGACGGATCTCGGGGGGTCGATGCGCCTGGGCGCCCAGCCGTGTCACGTGAAGCCGGACACGCACGCGGCAGCGGCCTACGGGGAGCCCGTGGTGTACGAGCGGCACCGGCACCGCTACGAGGTCAACCCCGCCTACCACGGCGTCCTCGCCGAGCACGGCCTCGTGTTCTCGGGCCTTTCGCCCGACGGGCGCCTCGTGGAGATCATCGAGCTCGCCGACCACCCGTTCTTCATGGCGGGTCAGTTCCACCCCGAGCTCCGTTCCCGTCCGACCAGGCCCCACCCGCTCTTCCGCGACTTCGTGGGCGCCGCGCACGCGCGGCGGACGGCGGGCCTCGAGCCGCCGGTCGCGATCCCGGGCTGACGGAGCGATCGGGTGGAGCCCGAGGCTCCCCGCGAGGTCTTCGCCGGCCGCTACCTTCGAGTCGAGGTCCGGAACTGGGGCGGAGGGGAGTGGGAGACGGTTCGGCGGGTCGGGGCGGCCGGGGTGCTCCCCATCACGCCCTCCGGCGAGGTGCTGCTCGTCCGTCAGTACCGCCCTTCGATCGGCGCGGAGCTGACGGAGATCCCGGCGGGGCTGCTCGACCGGGAGGGGGAGGACGCCCTGGGATGCGCTGCCCGCGAGCTCTTCGAGGAGACCGGCTTCCGACACGCCCACATCGAGTTCCTCGGGGGCTACTACTCCTCGGCCGGGTTCACGGACGAGTACGTCCACCTGTTCGTTGCCCGGACGGAGCCCGAGGCCTCCGGGGGGCCGGAGCGGGGGATCCGGGTGGTCCGGCGGCCGCTCCCCGAGATGGTCCGGGCCGCCCGCGCCGGCCGCGTCCGGGATGCGAAGACGGCCCTGGCGCTGCTGATGGCCGAGGGGCGTGGCCTTCCCTGAGAGGCCGGGGGTGGCCGGCGGAGGCCCCGCGGACTCCGGTCCGGCGGGTCGTTGGCCCCCTCGGACGGTCGGTGCGGTCGGGTAGTCTTGACGCGCAATCGCCAGGAGGGAGCCAGCGATGATCGTGGGCATCCCGAAAGAGGTCAAGGACAGCGAGTACCGGGTCGCGGCCACGCCCGAGGGGGTGCGCGAGCTCACGCACGCGGGACACGAGGTGGTCGTCGAGGCCGGTGCCGGGCTCGGCTCGGCCCTTTCCGACGAGGCGTTCGAAGCCGCCGGCGCCAAGATCCTGCCGGACGCCGACTCGGTGTTCGAGGCGGCCCAGATGTTGCTGAAGGTCAAGGAGCCCCAGCCCCAGGAATACGGGAGGTTCCGGGAGGGACACGTGCTGTTCACGTACCTCCACCTCGCGAACGACAGGCCGCTCACGGAGTTCCTGATGGAACGTAAGGTGGCCGCCGTAGGCTACGAGACCGTCCAGCTCGCCGACGGCAGGCTCCCCCTCCTCGCGCCGATGAGCGAGATCGCCGGTCGGATGGCCCCGCAGGAGGGGGCCAAGTACCTCGAGCGTCCGTTCGGCGGGCGCGGCGTGCTGATGGGGGGCGCCTCGGGGGTCGCGCCCGCCCGAGTGGTCGTGCTCGGGGCCGGCATGGCCGGGCTGAACGCCGCCTGGATCGCCGCCGGGATGGAGGCGGAGGTGACCGTGCTGGACAAGAACGTCGACCGGCTGCGGTACGTCGACCAGATCCAGCGAGGACGCATCCAGACGGTGATGAGCAGCGCGCTCGCGATCGAGCGGCTCGTGCCCGAGGCCGATCTCGTGATCGGCGCCGTGCTCGTCCCGGGCGCGAGGGCCCCAAAGCTCGTCACGCGAGAGATGGTGCGGTCGATGCGGCCGGGCTCCGTGATCGTCGATATCTCCATCGACCAGGGAGGCTGCGTCGAGACCGCGCGCATGACGACTCACTCGAATCCCACGTTCGTCGAGCACGACGTGGTGCACTACTGCGTCGGGAACATGCCGGGGGCCGTGCCGCGGACCTCCACCTACGCGCTCACCAACGTCACGCTTCCGTACGCGCTGTCGATCGCCTCCTCGGGGCTCGAAGAGGCGGTCCGGCGTCACCCAGCCCTCGCCCTCGGCGTCAACGTGTTCGAGGGGCGGGTCACCAACCCGGGGGTGGCCGAAGCCCACGGTCTGCCCCGCACGCCCCTGTCCGAGCTCGTCGAGGGCGTGGCCTGACCGACCGGGCAGAGAGAGAGAGGGGGGCCGACCTCGGTGTCTGACGTCGTGGCGTCGCAGGTGCAGCGCTTCCTCGACCACCTCACGGTCGAGCGAGGGCTGTCGGCGAACACGGTCGCCGCGTATCGACGCGACCTCGCCCGGTACGCGAGGTTCTTGCGCTCGAACGGCGTCCGCGACGCGCGACGTGTTGACGACGTGACGGCGGCGTCCTTCGTGGCGCACCTGTCGGGGTCGACGCATCGCGACGGTCGTCGCTACCGGGCGACCTCGGTCGTCCGGGCGTTGGCCGCGATCCGCTCCTTCCACCGGTTCCTCATCCGCGAGGGCGAGGCTCAGCGCAACCCGGCCGCGAGCGTGGTCCGTCCGCGGCTGCCCAGGGCCCTGCCGCGTCCCATCTCCATCGAGGACGTCGTTCGGATCCTGGCGACGGCGGACGACGCCACGCCGACCGGCCTACGCGACCGGGCCGCTCTCGAGACCCTGTACGGAGCCGGCCTGCGCATCTCCGAGCTCGGCGGACTGGACGTCGACGACGTCGATCTCGAGGAGGGGAGCGTCCGGGTGCTCGGCAAGGGGGGCAAGGAACGCGACGTTCCGCTCGGGCGGGCCGCGTGCGAGGCGCTCGGCGCCTACCTGACCCGCGGACGGCCGGCGCTCGCGACGACGAGATCGAGGGCAGCGCTGTTCCTCAACCGCAGGGGAGGGCGGTTGACGCGTCAGGGCGCCGCGAGGATCCTCGCGGCGCATGTGAAGCGAGCGGGGATCAGCACCCGCGTGACCCCGCACACGCTCCGGCACTCGTTCGCGACCCATCTGCTCGAGGGCGGGGCCGACGTCCGAGTCGTCCAGGAGTTGCTCGGCCACGCGAGTGTTGCGACGACCCAGGTCTACACGCTGGTGACCAGAGAGCACCTGCGCGAGGTGTACTTCTCGACGCATCCACGAGCGCGCAGGCGCGAGGTGGTGGGAGGAGGCTGACGGCCGTGGTCGACGAGGCCAAGATGAAGGAGCTGCGGGCGGCGCTCGAGGAGCAGCGTGCGCACCTGCACAAGGAGATCACCGAGCTCGGCGGTGACCCGGACTCGCTCGACGCCGAGATCGACGTCGAGCGCGGCTTCGCCGACAGCGCGCACAGCACGGCGGAGCGAGCTCGGGTGCTCTCCGTGATGAAGGCCCTCCGCGCGAACCTGCGATGGGTGAACCGCGCCCTCACCAAGATGGAGCTCGGAACCTACGGCGTCTGCGAGCGCTGTGGGCAGCCGATCGCCGTCGAGCGTCTCGAGGTGCTCCCGTGGGCGATCCTCTGCATCGACTGCAAGCAGAAGGGCGAGGGCCGGTGAGGTCGTGAGCGAACCTCTCGTCCCGCGCGTGCTCGTGCTCGTGTGCGACTCGTTTGGCGTCGGCGACGCACCCGATGCGGCCGCGTACGGTGACGAGGGTTCCAACACGCTCGGCAACTGCGCTCGCGCCGTCGGCGGGATTCGGGCGCCGAACCTGGGCGCGCTCGGGCTCGGCATGCTGACCGAGGTTGCCGGCGTCCCAGCTCGTGCGGCGGATGGGACCGCCCACGGCCGCCTGACGGAGCGATCGGCCGGCAAGGACACCACCACCGGACACTGGGAGATGTCGGGGATCGTGCTCGATCGGCCGTTTCCCCTCTACCCGCGCGGATTCCCCCCCGAGGTCATCGATCCGTTCGTCGAGCGGATCGGCCGGCCGGTGCTCGGCAACCGGCCGGCGTCGGGCACCGAGATCATCGCGGAGCTCGGTGAGGAGCACCTCAGAACCGGTCGCCCGATCGTCTACACGAGCGGGGACTCCGTCTTCCAGATCGCGTGTCACGTCGACGTCGTCCCTCTCGAGATCCTCTATGACTGGTGCCGGACTGCGCGCGAGATCCTGACCGGCGACCACGCCGTGGGCCGCGTCATCGCGCGGCCGTTCGCGGGCGAGCCCGGGAGCTTCGTCCGGACCCCGGATCGCCGGGACTTCTCCCTGCCGCCACCGGGTCCCACCCTCCTGGATCGATGCCTGGAGGCGGGGGTCCCGGTCTTCGGCGTCGGGAAGATCCGGGACATCTTCGCGGGCCGCGGGCTCACGGAGGCGGAGTACTCGCGCTCGAACGACGACGGGATCGACATCACCCTTCGGTACCTCGCTCGCCCCGGTCCGGCGTTGGTCTTCACGAATCTCGTGGACTTCGACAGCAAGTACGGTCACCGGAACGACCCGCAGGGATACGCGAGGTGCGTCGAGGCGCTCGACGCGCGGATCCCGGAGCTCGTCGAGCGTTTGGACGGAGGCGTGCTGATGCTCACGGGGGATCACGGGTGCGATCCGACCACGCCCTCGACCGATCACTCGCGGGAGCGAACTCCCGTGCTCGTCGCGGGCCTCGAGGGCTCGCCCCGGGATCTCGGCACGCGAGAGAGCTTCGCGGACCTCGGGGCAACCGTGGCCGAGCTCCTCGGCGTGGAGGGGTACGACCTGGCCGGCTCGACCTTCGCGCGGGAGCTGAGCCCGTGAACCCAGCGTTCGGTGACATCAGCCTTTGGTGGAGGTAGAGACTTGATGCCGCCGAGCCTATGGTTGGGGTATGAGGTTGACCTGGAACTTCGGGTCACAGACGTACCGAGGTGCGGACGGGAGTGTGGATGAGCGTCGGAGATCCGAGAGACGTTGTGGCGGCCAAACGCGACGGACGGCATCTGTCTGAGCAGGAGCTTGCCTGGTTCGTCCAGTCCTACGCGAGGGGTGAGATCCCCGACTACCTGGCCGCGGCCTTCCTGATGGCCTGCTTCATCCGCGGACTGGACGCAGAGGAGACCGTGGCCCTCACCCGGGCGATGATCGATTCGGGGGCGACGCTGGCGCTTCGGGGGATCTCGCGACCGAAGGTCGACAAGCATTCCACGGGAGGCGTCGCGGACGGCGTCACGCTGGTCTTCGCGCCGATCGCGGCGTCGCTCGGTCTGGCCGTGGCGAAGCTCTCCGGGCGGGGGCTGGGGCACACGGGAGGGACCCTCGACAAGCTCGAGGCGATCCCCGGGCTCCGCACGGACCTCGAGCCGGCGGCGTTCGAGCGGCAGGTCGAGGAGGTCGGGTGCGCGGTGGCCGCGCAGACGGCCGACCTGGTCCCGGCCGACGGTGCCCTGTACGCCCTACGGGATGCGACGGCGACCGTGCCCTCGATCCCGCTCATCGCCGCGAGCGTCATGTCGAAGAAGCTCGCGGTCGCGACGGATCTCGTCCTCCTCGACGTGAAGGCCGGAAGCGGCGCGTTCATGAAGACCGTCGACGACGCGGAGGCGCTCGCCCGCGCGTGCACCCGCGTCGCCGACGACTGGGGCCGTCCGTGCCGCGCCGCGGTGACGGACATGTCGCAGCCGCTCGGTGAGGCGATCGGGAACGCGCTCGATGTGGCCGAGGCCGTGGACCTGCTGTCCGGACGCGCGCACGGGCGACTCCGGGCCCTGGCGGTGATGTTCGCGGGAGAGGCGGTCTCGCGTCTGACCGGTGCCCCGATGGGTGAGGGGCGGGAGCGGGCGGCCCGAGCCATCGACTCCGGCCAGGCGCTCGAGACGTTCCGGCGGATGGTCGAGGCGCAGGGCGGCGACCCGCGCGTCGTTGACGACCCCGCGGGCGTGCTTCCGGCCGCTCCGGTCGTCCGGCCGGTCGTGGCGGACCGCGACGGGTACCTCGCCGGGGTCGACGCGGAGGCCCTCGGTCGCGCGAGCGGCGACCTCGGCGCCGGTCGCAAGCGCAAGGGCGACCCGATCGATCCCGCGGTCGGCATCGTGTTCCGGCTCAAGGTGGGTGACCCGCTCCAGCGTGGGGAGGAGATCGGAGCCGTTCACGCCCGTGACGAGGCTGCGGCGGAAGGCTGCGCGAGGCGGGTGCTCGCCGCGATGAGCATCTCGGAGGGCGCCGTCGAGCCGCCTCCGCTCGTTCACGCCTGGTTCGGCGGGTCGGAGGGGGTCGGGTGAGCGACTGGCAGTACGCGCTCTACCTGGCCGCGGCCCTCCTGGTGGGGCTCGTCGCACGCGAGTACGCTCGCGCGTTGGTCACCGTGCGACTCGGGGACCCGACCCCGCGGCTCTGGGGCCGGCTGACGCTGGACCCGCGCACGTTCGCCGATCCGCTCGGGAGCGTGATCCTGCCGGCGCTGATCCTCGTCCTGTGGGCCTCCGGCGCGGCCTTTCGCCCTCCGCCGTTCGCCTACGCGAAACCGCCGGCGCTGGATCCGCACCGGCTCGGCCGCCGGCGTCGCGACCTCGTGCTCGTGTCGCTGGCGGGACCCGCCGCCAACCTGGTGATCGGCGCCATCGCCGGGACGATCCTTCGCGCCGGGCTCGTGGGGTCTTCGATCGACCTGTTCTTCCTCGTCGAGGCGTTCCTGTACGCGAACCTCGTCCTGTTTGTCTTCCACCTCATGCCGATCCCCGGGCTCGACGGCGCTCGACTGCTCGCGCTCGTGCTCCCGCCCCGGGCGAGCGAGGTCTTCGCGAACCTGGATCACTACCTCGCCCTGTTCGTGCTGCTCGTGTTCTTCCTCTTCGGCGGTCCGCTGATCCAGATCGTGGACGGGCTGCGGCAGGGGGTGTGCGCGCTCCTCGCCGGCGGGGCGAACTGTCGGTAGCTGGCCGGCCCGGGGGCAGCGGTCCGTTATCATCGCGGGCATCGACACCGCGGACGCTCCCTCGACCACCTCCTCCGGCCGGAAGGCACGGGTCCTGACGGGCTACCGCCCCACAGGGCCGATGCACGTCGGGCACTGGTTCGGCAACGTGCTCAACATGCTCCGGCTCCAGGACGAGCACGACTGCTTCTACTTCATCGCCGACTGGCACATGCTGACGACCCA
>JAJPHY010000005.1 GCA_021325015.1 Actinomycetota bacterium
CTCCTCCTCCGGCGGGACCACCGGGACGAGTGCGCGCTCGGCGAGGGCGCCGTGGCCGATCTCGCGACGCCTCGGCGACCCGATCCGACCGACCTCGCCGGTGGAGAACGGCGGGAAGTTGTAGTGGTGGATGTAGCGCTTGGACTCCTCCGGATCGAGCGTGTCGATCATCTGGGTCATGCGGAGCATCCCGAGGGTCGTGACGTTCAGCACCTGGGTCTCCCCGCGCTGGAACAGCGAGGATCCGTGCGCCCTCGGCACGAGCCCGACCTCGCACGAGAGCTCCCGGATCTGATCGACCTTGCGTCCGTCGAGGCGGATACCCTCGGTCAGGATCCTGCGACGCATGATCCGCTTCTGGAGCTCCTTGAACGCCGGAGAGATCTGACCCGCGCGCTCGGCGAAGACCTCGGCCCCCCAGGTCTCGAGCAGGTGCGCCTTGACCTCCTCCTTGATCCGGTCGAGCGCCGACTCCCGCTCCTGCTTGTCCGGCACGATCGCCCGCTCGATCTCGCGTCCGGCGAACGCCTCCACCGCGTCGAACACCTCCGGCTCGAAGAGCGGGGCCGGCTCGAACGGGATGGGCTTGACGTCCAGCAGCCCGAGGAAGTCGAGCTGGAAGTCGATCATCTGGCCGATCGCCCGCTTGGCCTCCTCGAGCCCCTCGGCGACGACCTCCTCGGTGGGCCGAACGGCATCGGAGCCCTCGAGCAGCTTCCACGTGTTGTCGGGCGCCTCGCCCTCGATCATGAGCACGTCGATCGTGCCCCGGTCGTTGCGACGTCCCGCCACGACCATGTCGAAGGTCGCCTCTTCGATCTCCTGGTAGGTGGGATTGACCATCCACCGGCCGCCGATCAGGCCCATCCGGACGGCCCCGACCGGCCCGTCGAACGGAAGCCCGGCGATCATCGTCGACAGGCTGGCCGCGTTGATCCCCGGGACGTCGTACGGGTTGCCCATGTCGGCGGAGAGCACCGTCACCACGATCTGGACCTCGTCGCGGTAGCCGTCCTTGAAGGTGGGCCGCATGGGCCGGTCGATCAGCCGGGCCGTCAGGATGGCGGTCTCGGAGGGGCGGCCCTCCCTGCGGAAGAACCCTCCGGGGATCTTGCCGGCGGCGTACATGCGCTCCTCGACGTCGACCGTGAGGGGAAAGAAGTCGATGCCCTCGCGCGGCGCCGCGGTGGTGGTGGTGGCGAGGACCTGGGTCTCGCCGTAGGTCACGACGACCGAGCCGCCCGCCTGCAGGGCGAGCTTGCCGGACTCGAACGTCATGTCGTGGGATCCGATGGGGCGGGTGAGCTTGGTGGCCACGGGTCTTCCTCCTTGTTGGTGGACGACGGCCGCGCACGCGCGCGGCGAGGTGGGGTCGTCTCGAGGCGGGGAGCCGTGGCCAGTTGTCAGTGGTGAGTCACCGGGACGGCCCGGGGGCTCGCAACTGATAACCGACCGGTCCCGCTCCCCCACCTCGATGGTCGGGGGCGATCTTAGGGCATCCCTCCTGTGCGGGAGCGGTCGCGCCGCCCCCTATCTCCTCAGCCCCAGCCGGGCGATGAGCTCTCGGTAGCGTTCGATGTCCTGACGGCGCAGGTACTCCAGGAGCCGGCGGCGTCGTCCCACGAGCTGGAGCAGCCCGCGCCGGGAGTGGTGGTCCTTCTTGTGGGTCTTCAGGTGCTCGGTCAGGTCGGCGATGCGCCTGGTGAGCACCGCGATCTGAACCTCGGCCGAGCCGGTGTCGCGATCGCTCCGCCGGTGCTCGGCGATGATCTGGGATTTCGCCTCTGTCGTCAGTGCCATGACCAGGCAGGAAGGCTACCAGATGCGCTCAGCCAAGCACCGGATGGCCGTCCGACACGATGGTCGCGGGCAGGAGTCTCGCGAGGTACCGTCCGGTCGGCGTGACCCGGACCTCCGCGACCGCGGTCGTCGAACCCTCGGTCGACAGGTGCGGCCAGACGAAGTTCCCGAGGCTCCAGAAGATCGGGCGCCCCCGGTACATCGACAGCGGCTGGAGGCGGTGCGAGTGGCCGCCGAAGATGACGTCGGCCCCGGCGTCGCTCAGCGCGTGGCCCTCCTGAACCTGGTACGGGCGGGGCTGCGTGTCGAGCTCGACCCCCCAGTGGATCATCACGACCACCACGTCCGCGCGCTTCGAGGCCCTCCGAACCGCCCCGATCATCAGCGAGAAGTCGTGCCCCGCCGCGGTGCCGGGGCGGTCGGGGCCGGCGACCTCGTACACGGGGTCGAGCACCTCGTCGAAGCCGAGCACGGCGACTCGCCAGCCGCCCAGCTCGAACAGGGCCGGTCGCAGCGCCGCCCGCTGGTTCGCGCCCGCACCCACCGGGACGAGCCCCGCCGCGCGGATCCGTGCAAGCGAGTCGAGGAGGCCTCCAGGCCCCTGGTCGAACGCGTGGTTGTTGGCCTGGTTCACCACGTCGACGCCGGCTTGCCTCGCCACCGGCAGGGCGGCCGGGTCGCAGCGGAACACGAACTGCTTGGTCTCCGGGTCGACGACCTCCGTGGCCGGGCATTCGAGGTTGACCACGGTCAGATCGTCACGCCGGAACAGCCCGCCGAGCCCGCTCCAGGCCCACGCGTAGCCGGTCGACCGGAAGACCGGGATGTAGTCGGGATCCAGGCTCACGTCGCCGGTGCCGTGGATGAGCAGCGTCCCCCGCGCTGCCGAGGTCCCGCCGAGCGCACCGCTCACGGCAGGCGCCCCCGCCCCTACGCCTACCCCTGGCTCGCTGCCCGCCGGCGCTCTCGTGCCTGCCCCGGACTCGTTGCCCGCCCGTGCATCATCCCGGCTGGTGCCGGGCCGGCCGGCGACGAGCATCACCCCGATGACCGAGGCGAGCGCGACCAGCACGACCGGGAACGGGACCGGGGAGCGACGAGCGTGACGCCCGGTCACCGGGCTCGGCCCTCATCGGAAGGCACGAGCTCGCGGGTTCGCCGGACGTCGTCGGCCATGGCCCGGGCGAGCTCCTCGACGGACTCGAAGCGCTCCTCGTCGCGGAGCCGGGCCCAGAACTCGACCGCCATCTCCTTCCCGACCAGGTCGCCATCGAAGTCCAGCAGGTGGGCCTCGACGTGGAGCGGCTCGGTCCCGAACGTCGGATTGGTGCCCACGTCGATCGCGGCCGGACGCTCGAGCCCGTCGACGCGCGCCCGCCCGGCGTAGATGCCTCCGCCGGGCAGGAGCAGCCGCGGCCAGGTGCGGAGGTTGGCGGTCGGGTACCCCAGCCCCTGCCCCCGTCCCGCGCCCTCGATGACCCGGCCGTCCAGCACGAACCGGCGTCCGAGCGCCCGGCGCGGCCACTCCAGGTCTCCCCGGGCGAGCGCCTCGCGGATGGAGGACGAGGACACCCTGCGCCCGTCGATCTCGAGCAGCTCGACGCGCTCCGCGGTGAGCCCCCGCGCAGGCCCCTCCTCGATCAGCCAGTCGACGGTCCCCCTCGCCCGGTGGCCGAACGTGAAGTTCGCGCCCATGACCGCGTGGCGGGCGTGCAGGCCGCCGGCGAGGACGTCCGAGAGGAACGCCTCCGCGGGCATCCGGGAGAACTCCGGCGTGAACTCGAGCACGAGCAGCACGTCGATGCCGGTCTCCTCGATGAGCCGGGCCTTTCGCTCCACGCTGGTGAGCAGCCGCGGCTCGTTGCCGGGAGAAAGCACCTCGCGCGGATGGCGATCGAACGTCACCGCCACCGACCGGAGGCCGCGCTCCTGCGCCGCGTCGACGGTTCGCCGGAGCACCGCACGATGCCCGAGGTGGACCCCGTCGAAGAAGCCGACCGTGACCACGGACGGGGCGCCGTCGAGCGGCAACGCGTCCAGACCGCGCACGACCTCCATGCCGGGCAGGGTATCGGATCGCAGCTCGAGATCCCCCCATGATCCGGAGCTCAGCGTGGGCGGGACGCTCGTGTGATCCGAGGGGCGACCCTGTCGAACCCGCCTCCAAGGGCCAGCTCAGGTCGCGAGGACGACCTCCGGGCGCGCCTTGCCCCCCTCGTCACGGTACAGGCCGATCAGGCGCCCCTCGGGATCGAGGACGGCGTAGGGACCCTCGATACCGGCCGGTCCCAGGATGCTCCCGTGGCGCGCCACGCGCGCCTCCTCCGGCTCGAGGACGAGCCGGGGCAGGTGCTCGACCGCGCGCTCGAGCGGCAAGAGCGGGCCGGGGGCATCGGGCGCCGAGGCGTCCTCGAGCCTGAACGGCCCGATCGCCGTCCGGACGAGCCGGGCGAGGTGGGCGCCGCACCCGAGCGCGAGACCGACGTCTGCGACCAGCACGCGGACGTAGGTGCCACCCGAGCAGACCACCCGGAACCGGACCTTTGGCGGCTCGAACCCGAGCAGGTCGAACGCCTCGACGCGGATCGGCCGCGGCGCAGCCTCCAGTCGCTCGCCCGCGCGGGCCGCCTCGTACAACCTGCGCCCGCCGACCCTGACCGCCGAGTAGGCGGGAGGCCGCTGCAGCGATGCTCCGACGAGCGCGCGCATCGCCCGCCGAACCCGGCTCGCGGTCACCCGCACCTCGGCCGTGCGGAGAACCCGCCCCTCCGCATCGAGCGTGTCGGTCTCGACCCCCAACCGCGCCGTCCCCTCGTACGTCTTCGGAAGGTCGCCGAGGAAGCGGAGCAGGCGCGTCGCCCGACCGACGCCGAGCACGAGCAGCCCGGTCGCCATCGGGTCGAGCGTGCCCGCGTGCCCCACCTTTCGCGTACCGAGGGAACGGCGGACGGCGTCGACGACGTCGTGGGAGCTCCGACCCTTCGGCTTGTCGACGAGCAGGAGCCCCTCGACCGCACTCACGGCTCGACGGGCTCGCCGCGGAGCGCGGCCTTCAGTCGCTCGACCGTCTCGGCGAGCCCGTGCGTGGACGTGTATCCGGAGGCCAGGCGGTGCCCGCCTCCACCGAACCCGGCGGCCACCGTGGCGAGGTCGTGGGCGCCGCGGGAGCGCAGGCTCACCTTGAACCGGCCGTCCCGCTGCTGCTTGACCAGCGCGGCGACGTCCGCCTCCCGGGCGGTGCGCACCACGTCGATCAGGTCGTCGGTCTCCGAGGGCTGCACGCCCGACTCCGCCAGGTCGGCCTGGGTGAGGTACGTCCAGACGAGGTCGGCGTCAGGCTCCAGCGCCAGCCGCTGCACCGCCGTGCCCAGCAGTCGAAGGTAGGCGGCGGAGTGGTCCTCGTACAGGATCTGCGCGAGGCGGGCGTGGTCGAACGGGAGCTCTCGCAGCTCGGCGGCGAGCCGGAGCGTCTCGGGCCGGACGGCCTCGTACTGGAATCGTCCCGTGTCGGTCACGAGCCCCGCGTACAGGCAGGCCGCGACGTCGGCGGAGGGTCGGTCCCCCATCGTCCGGATCAGCCGGTACACGAGCTCGGCGGTCGACGAGGCGCGGGGGTCCAGGAGCGAGATCGTGCCGAGCCCGTCGTTGCTCGCGTGGTGGTCGATCCAGATCACCTCCCGCGCGCGAACGGCCGTCGCGGCGAGCATGCCGAGCCGGTCGAGCGAGGCCGTGTCGCAGGTCACCAGCACCGCGGGGTCCCGCGGGAACTCCCCGGGGGGGACCAGGGCCTCCGAGCCCGGAAGCGCCGCCGCCCACCGCGGCAGGTCGAACGGATCGTTGCCGAACGAGCAGACCGTCTCGACCGACCGCTCGCGGAGATGGTTCGACAACCCGAGCACGGACCCCAGTGCGTCGGCGTCCGGGTTCACGTGGCAGGCCAGCGCGACGCGCCTGGCCGTCGCGAGCACCTCGGCGGCGCGGGCGAACGCGTCGCTCACGGCCCCTCCCGGTCGCCGGAGCGCTCGTCGCCGTGCAGCTCGCGGAGGAGGCGGTCGATCCGATCGGCCTGCTCGAACGACTCGTCCTCCTCGAACTCGAGGTCCGGGAGCGTCTTCATCTTCACCTGGTGGCCGATGACCTGCCGCAGGTGCGGACGGGCCGATCGAAGGCCGGCCCGCGTGGCCGCGCGCGCTCGCTCGTCGCCGAGCGCGGTGTAGAACACCCGCGCGAGCCGGAGGTCCGCGGTCACCGAGACGTGCGTGACGGTCACGAACCCGATCCTGGGGTCCTTCAGCCGGGGGATCTCCTCGGCCAGGATCTCCCGAAACTCCTCCGACACGCGGCTCGGACGGCTGGCGTCGGGCATCGTCAGTCCTCCGGGTAGTGCAGCGACAGCTCGGCGTCGATCACCTCGACCTCCGCCCAGCGCTCGACGAACCGCTCGACCTCGTGCATCACCCGGCGGGCGTGGTAGCTCTCGCCCGCGACGGCCGAGACGCCGATCGTCGCCCGCTGCCAGAGGTCGTGATGGTCCACCTCGGCGACCGAGACGTTGAACTTGGCGCGCAGGCCGGCCGTGAGACCCTTCAGCACGTGGCGCTTCTCCTTGAGCGAACCGCAGCCGGGGATCCGAAGGTCGAACCGTTCGAACGCGACGAGCATCGGTCCCTCCGCGCAGCTCGGGCGCTCAGAGCTCGCGAGCCACCTCGCGAACTTCGAAGGCCTCGATGAGGTCGCCCTCCTTCAGGTCCTGGAAGCTCTCGATCCCGATCCCACACTCGAAGCCCTCGGACACCTCGCGCACGTCCTCCTTGAACCTGCGCAGCGACCCGATCCGCCCCTCGTAGGCGACCACGCCGTCCCGGATCACCCTCGCCCGGGCGTTGCGCGCGATCTGGCCCTCCAGCACGTAGCAGCCGGCGATGACGCCGACCCTGGGGACGCGGAACAGCGCCCGAACCTCCGCGCGCCCGAGCGAGGTCTCGCGCTGCTCGGGCTTGAGCAGGCCGGCCAGCGCGCTCCGGATGTCGTCGATCGCGTCGTAGATCACCCGGTACAGCCGAACGTCGACCCCCTCGCGCTCGGCGAGCTCTTGCGCGTTGGCATCGGGCCGCACGTTGAACCCGATCACGATCGCCCGAGAGGCCAGGGCGAGGGCGATATCGGACTCGGTGATGGCGCCGACCGCGCTGCGGATGATGCGGACCCGAACCTCGTCTTGCGGAAGCTTGGCGAAGGCGTCCACGAGGGCGCCGA
This sequence comes from Actinomycetota bacterium, assembly GCA_021325015.1. Classification (GTDB taxonomy): domain Bacteria; phylum Actinomycetota; class UBA4738; order UBA4738; family HRBIN12; genus JAJPHY01. Next base: position 7,057 of record JAJPHY010000005.1, read on the forward strand.
TCGAGCCCTGAACGTCGGCCTTCACGACCAGGTTGAGCTCGGGGACCTCCGCCTCGCGGGCCTGGGCCATCAGCTCCTGGAGCGTCGGCGGCCGCGTGGTCACGAGCTCCGCGGCGCGCACCTTGGCCTCCCGCTCCTGGGCGATGTGTCGCGCCTCTCGCTCGTCCTCGACCTCGCGGAACTCGTCCCCCGCGCCGGGGACCGCCGACCATCCCAGCACCTGCACGGGCTTGCTCGGACCGGCCTGCTTGACCGGCTGCCCGTTCTCGTCCAGCATCGCCCGGACCTTCGCGAACGTGGTCCCGGACACGAGCGTGTCGCCGACCTCGAGCGTGCCGCGCTGCACCAGGACGGTCGCGACCGGGCCCCGCCCGCGATCCAGCTTCGCGTCGATCACCACGCCGCGCGCGCGGCCCTCCGGATCGGCCTTGAGGTCCTCGATGTCGGCCACGAGCAGGATGGTCTCGAGCAGGGTGTCCAGGTTCGTTCCGGCCTTGGCGGAGACATCGACGAACTCGTACGTGCCGCCGTACTCGACCGGGATGACCCCGAGCTCCACCATCTGCTGACGCACGCGCTGGGGGTCGGCTTCGGGCTTGTCGATCTTGTTCACCGCGACGATGATCGGAACCCCCGCGGCCCGCGCGTGGTCGAGGGCCTCCACGGTCTGCGGCTTGACGCCGTCGTCGGCCGCCACCACGAGCACGGCGATGTCCGTCACCTGGGCGCCGCGGGCGCGCATGGCCGTGAACGCCTCGTGTCCCGGCGTGTCGATGAACGTGATCTCCCGGTCGTGCGTACGCACCTGGTACGCGCCGATGTGCTGGGTGATCCCGCCGAACTCGGCCGAGACCACGTCGGTCTTCCGGATCGCGTCGAGGAGCAGCGTCTTGCCGTGGTCGACGTGCCCCATGACCGTCACCACCGGGGGCCGCGGCCGGAGCCTGCTCTCGTCGACCTCCTCGCGCTCCTCCTCTTCCTCCTCCACGCCGACGACGTCGGCCTCGAACCCGAGCTCCGACGCGACCAGCGCGATCGCCTCGTCGGAGAGCGACTGCGTGGCGGTCACCATCTCGCCCATGGCGAACAGGATCTTCACGATGTCGGCGACAGGGCGCCCCACCTTGTCGGCGATCGTCTGGGCGCTCGAGCCTCGAACCACCCGGAGCACCGGCAAGGCCGGGCGGGGCGGAGCGGCGGCGGGTGGCGGGACCGGTGGGGCCGGCCTGGGAGGGGCGGCGGTCGGGGGCGAGGAGGCCGCGCTGCCGTCGCCGGACACCTCGGCCGGCAGCTCGACGACCGGCGCAGGCGCGGCGGGGGCGGCCGGCGCCGCAGCCTCCGCCGGCGTGGGCTTTGGCTTTGGCCTGGGCTTCGGGGTCGGTGCCTCCACGACCTCCTTGAGCTTGGCGCCCGGCACGGCCTTCCCGCCGCTCGCCCGGAGGCGGGGCACGGCCTCGTCGGGAACCGACGAGGACGCCGTGCGCCCCTCGATCCCCATCTCCTCGAGCGCGGCGAGCAGCTCCTTGCTCGTCACGCCGAGCTCCTTGGCCAGCTCGTGAACCCTCACTGCCTCACTTCCCGCTCGATCTCGGCCCCTAGCGTAGCGGCTTCCTCCTGCGACAGGCCGGTCCGAAGGGCGCGGGCGAGCGCCCCCCGGCCGATCGCCTGCCGGGCGCACCCGAGCGCCCGGTGCACGTAGGCACCGCGCCCGGGTGCCGCGCCCGACGGGTCCACGCGGACCCGTCCGTCCGGCCCGCGAACGACCCGCAGGAGGGAGCCCTTGGGAGCCCGCTCGCGACAGCCGACGCAGGTGCGCTCCGGCTCCCGGCGCCGAACCACGGCTATCCCTCCGCGCGTTCCCCCGCGGGTCGGGACTCTCCGGGGTCCGGCGGTGCCCCCGCCTCCGCGGGCTCGGGGGTCTGCTGCCGGCGCTCCTCGGCGGGCGGGCGCGCCGGCTCCGATGGAGCGGATCCGCCTCGCTGCTCCTCCGCGAGCTGACTCTCGCTCTTGATGTCGATCCGCCACCCGGTCAGGCGCGCGGCCAGGCGCGCGTTCTGTCCCTCCTTCCCGATCGCGAGCGAGAGCTGGTAGTCGGGAACGATCACCAGGGCCGTCTGGGTGGCGGGGTCGACCCGCGCCTCCTTGACCTTGGCCGGCTGCAGGGCGTTCGCAACGAACGTCGCCGGGTCGGGACTCCAGGGGACCACATCGATCTTCTCGCCGCGGAGCTCGTTCACGACCATCCGCACGCGCGAGCCCTTCGGCCCGACGCACGCCCCGACCGGGTCGACGCCCGGCTCCTTGGAGGACACCGCGATCTTCGAGCGGTGCCCGGGCTCGCGGGCGACCGCCCGGATCTCGACGATGCCCTCCTCGATCTCCGGCACCTCGAGCTCGAAGAGCTTCTTCAGCAGTCCCGGGTGCGTCCGCGAGACCACGATCTGGGGGCCCTTGGTCCCCTTGCGGACCTCGGTGATGTAGGCCTTGAGACGCTCGCCGTGGCGGTAGGGCTCGGAGGGCACCTGCTCGGCCTGCGGCAGGAGGGCCTCAACCTTGCCGAGGTCGAGGAGCGTGTACCGGCGCTCCTGCTGCTGCACGATGCCGGTGACCACGTCCCCCTCGCGCCCGGCGAACTCCTCGTAGGTCATCTCCCGCTCCGCGTCGCGCAGCTTCTGGAAGATGACCTGCTTGGCCGTCTGCGCGCCGATGCGGCCCTTGAACTCGTCGGTGACCTCCACCTCCTTCTCCGAGGCCACCTCGATCACGGGCTCGCCGTCCTCGCCCTCCTTCTCCACGAGCTCCTGGAGCCACACGCGCAGGTCGCCCGACTCCGGATCGATGCTCGCGCGAACCCCGAACGAGTCCTCGTCGAGCTCGGGGTGCTGTTGCCTCCACCACGACTTGTAGGCGGACGCCATGGCCTCCTCGAGGCCGGCCAGGATCGTCTCGAACGCGATGCCCTTCTCGCGCTCGAGCTCCCTCAGCGCCGCGATCATCTCCGGGTTCATCTCGTGCTCCCCTTCGAACCTGTCGCGCCCCACTCGAAGACCGTCCTCGCCGAGGCGAGGTTCTCGTAGGGGACGCGCAGCTCTCCGCCGTCGGTGGCGATCACCATCGCCTCCGCGTCGGCCGAGACCAGCGCGCCCTCGTGCACCCGAGAGCCGGCCACCGGCTCCACCGTCTTCACCCGCACGCGCTCGCCCACGCTCCGCTCGAAATGGCGCGGGGTCCGGAGCGGCCGCTCCAGACCCGGCGAGCTCACCTCCAGCCGGTACCTGGACGGGCCGAAGTCCTCGAGGTCCAGCCTGCGGGACAGGCGCTCGGACGTCTGGGCGATGGTGTCGAGGTCGACACCCCCCTCGCGGTCCACCGTCACCCGGAGCACCATCCGCCCACCCTCCTTGCGGTAGGTGACCTCCCAGAGCTCCAGCCCGGCCGACTCGACCACCGGCCGGACCAGCGCCTCCACGTCCATCTCGCTCGC
>JAJPHY010000151.1 GCA_021325015.1 Actinomycetota bacterium
CGACCCAGGTCCTCCAGCGCGACCGCCACGCCGAGTACCTGACGGCGCTGGCGCTCCTCGCGTCCTCGCTCGACCGCTTCGCGACGGAGATCCGTCACCTCGCGCGCACCGAGGTGCGCGAGGTGCAGGAGCCCTTCGTGGAGGGCCAGAAGGGCTCCAGCGCGATGCCCCACAAGCGGAACCCGGTCCGGTGCGAGCGCATCACCGGCCTCGCGCGCGTGGTGCGCGCCAACCTACAGGCCGGACTGGAGAACGTGGCGCTCTGGCACGAACGGGACATCTCGCACTCGTCCGCCGAGCGGATCATCCTGCCGGACTCGACGGCGGCCCTGGACTTCATGCTGAGGGACTTCACGGAGGTGATGGTGGGACTGCGGGTGTTTCCGGAGCGGATGCGGGCGAACCTCGATCTCGGCGGCGGGCTCGTGTTCTCGCAGGCGGTGCTGCTCGCCCTCGTCGACCGCGGCATGGCTCGCGAGGACGCCTACCGGATCGTCCAGTCGGCGGCCGCAGCCGCGTGGGACGAGGGGGCGAGCTTCCGAGAGCGGCTGTCGTCCGACCCGGAGGTCGCGCGACGGCTCCGGGCGCAGGAGCTCGACGAGCTCTTCGATCCGGCGGGCGCCCTCCGCCACCTCGACGTGGTGTTCGACCGGCTGGCCAAGCTCCCGGTGAGCGAGGACGCATGAGCGAGACCGCGAGGCTGCGTGGCCGGGGCAAGGTTCGCGACATCTACGAGGCCGGCGAGCACCTGCTCCTGGTCGCGAGCGACCGGATCTCCGCCTTCGACGTGGTGCTGCCCGACCCGATCCCCGACAAGGGGCGGGTCCTGACCGGCCTCTCGCTGCACTGGTTCGAGCGAACGCGGGACATCGTGACGAACCACCTGGTCTCGGCCGACCGTCGCGACTTCCCGGAGCCGTTTCGAAGCGAGCCGTCGCTCGCCGGTCGGGCCATGCTGGTGCGGCGGGCCGAGGTGATCCCGGTCGAGTGCGTGGCGCGCGGCTACCTCACCGGATCGGGGCTCAAGCAGTACCTCGCGGAGGGACACGTCTGCGGGGTGCCGCTGCCGCCCGGCCTGGTCGAGTCCGACCGGCTCCCAGAGCCGATCTTCACGCCCACGACGAAGGCGGCGACCGGCCACGACCTCCCCCTCACGTTCGAGGAGACGGTCGACCTGGTCGGCCGGGGGCTGGCCGAGCGACTGCGGGAGCTCACGATCTCGCTCTACGAGCGCGGGGCCGAGCTCGCGCTGGAGCGAGGGATCATCGTCGCCGACACCAAGTTCGAGTTCGGCTTCGCGGGCGGCGAGCTGATCCTGATCGACGAGGTGCTCACGCCCGACTCCTCCCGCTTCTGGCCGGCCGACGGGTATGCGCCGGGACGACCGCAGCCGTCGTTCGACAAGCAGTTCGTCCGGGACTGGCTCGACGCGAGCGGATGGGACCACGAGCCGCCCCCGCCGCGGCTCCCGGCCGAGGTGGTCGACCGCACGGCCCGGACGTATCGGGAGGCCTACGAGCGGATCACCGGAGAGCGGTTCGATCACTATCGCCACCGGATGGGCATCCTGAGCGACCGGGACTGGGAGACGTGCGCCGTCGACCTCGAGCGACTGCGGAGGGAGCTCGCGTGAGGTTCCACGCCCAGGTGGTCGTCCGGCTCAAGCCCGGGCTGCTCGATCCCCAGGGCAAGGCCGTCGAGGGCTCGCTTCCGGCGATGGGCTGGCGGAACGTCTCGAACGTTCGGGTCGGCAAGCAGATCGAGTTCGAGCTCGAGGCCCCGGACGAGCGCGCCGCCGCAGCCCAGGTGAACGACATGGCCGCGCGGCTCCTCTCCAACCCGGTGATCGAGGTGTACGCGGTCGAGCTGCGAACCGCGAGCGCCATCCCGACGGACGGGGCATGAGCGGGCGTCCCCGAGTCGGCGTCATCACGTTCCCGGGCTCCCTGGACGACCGCGACGCCGTCCGCGCCGTGGCTTCGATGGGGGGCTCGGGCGTGCGGATCTGGCACCGTGACCGCGATCTCGACGGGGTGGATGCCGTGATCCTGCCCGGGGGCTTCTCCTACGGGGACTACCTTCGGACGGGCGCCATCGCGCGGTTCGCCCCGGTCATGGAGGAGGTCCGGCGGTTCGCCGACCGCGGCGGACCCGTCCTCGGCATCTGCAACGGCTTCCAGATCCTCTGCGAGGCCGGACTGCTGCCCGGGGCGCTCATCCGCAACCGGCAGCTTCGCTTCGTCTGTCGGTTCGTCCACGTCCGGGTCGAGACCTCGCGCTCGCCGATCACGACGGGTCTCGTGCCCGGGGAGGTGCTGCCGGTGCCGGTCAAGCACGGGGAGGGGCAGTTCGTGGCCGCGGACGAGGATCTCGAGCGCGTGGAGCAGGAGGGGCTCGTCGTCCTCCGGTACTGCGGCCCCGACGGCACCGTCGACGACCGGCACAACGTGAACGGAAGCCTGGGCGCCATCGCCGGGGTGCGCAACGAGGCCGGGAACGTGGTCGGGCTGATGCCGCATCCGGAGCACGCGGTGGACCCGGACGTGGGGCCCACCGGTGGCCAGCCGATGCTCGCCTCGTTTCTCTCGTACGCCCTGGCGAGGGTGTAGCCCGCATGGAGCAGCCGTTGCATCGGGCGCTCGGTCTCACCGACGACGAGCTGGAGGCGATCCGGGCGAGGCTCGGCCGGGAGCCGAACCACAACGAGCTCGCCATGTACAGCGTGATGTGGTCGGAGCACTGCTCCTACAAGAGCTCGAAGATCCACCTCGGGACGCTTCCGACCGAGGGCTCGCGGGTGATCGTCGGTCCAGGCCAGGACGCGGGCGCCGTCGACGTCGGAGACGGGCTGGCGGTGGTGTTCAAGATGGAGTCCCACTCGCACCCGTCGGCGATCGAGCCCTACCAAGGGGCGGCCACCGGCGTGGGGGGCATCGTGCGCGACGTCCTCGCGATGGGCGCCCGACCGATCGCGCTCCTCGACCCGCTCATGTTCGGTCCCCTGAGCGAGGAGCGGAACCGGTGGCTGTTCTGCGGCGTCGTGGCCGGGATCGGTGGGTACGGCAACTGCATCGGGGTGCCGACGGTGGGCGGCGAGGTGCGCTTTGCCCCGCCGCACTCGACGAACCCGGTCGTGAACGTGATGTGCGTCGGGATCGCCCCCGCCGACCGTCTAGTGACCTCGGCGCGCGAGGTCCACGCGGGCTCGCTGCTCGTGCTGATCGGCGCGGCCACGGGCCGCGACGGCATCGGGGGCGTGTCGGTCCTCGCGTCGCGAACGCTCGAGGAGGACGCCGGCGAGAGCCGGCCGAGCGTGCAGATCGGCGACCCGTTCGCAGAGAAGCTGCTGATCGAGGCATGTCTGGAGCTCGTCGAGCGTGGCTTGCTGGAAGGGCTCCAGGACCTCGGCGGGGCGGGGATCACGTGCGCGGTCAGCGAGTCGGCCTCTCGAGCTCGCCTGGGGGCCGAGCTCCGGCTCGACGCGGTCCCCCTCCGCGAGCCGGGGCTCGAGCCCTTCGAGATCCTCACGAGCGAGTCGCAGGAGCGGATGCTCGCGATCGCCCGGCCCGAGCGGCTGGCCGACGTGCTCGCCGTCTGCGAGCGGTGGGGGCTTCAGGCGAGCGTGATCGGCACGCTGGTGCCCGGGTCGTCGCTGAGCGTGGTGCTCGGGGGCGAGACCGTCGCCTCCGTCCCGGCGCGCTCGCTCGCCGACGAGGGTCCCGTGTACGACCGCCCGATGTCGCCGCCCGGCTTCGAGGAGATCCGGGCCGAGGACCCGACGTTCGAAACCGTGGCCGTGGCGCCGCGGGACGCGTTCCTCGCCGTCCTCGGCTCACCCAACGTGGCCTCCAAGCGGTGGGTCTGGGAGCAGTACGACCACCTGGTCCAGGGCGGGACCGTGGTCGGGCCCGGCGGGGACGCCGCCGTGGTGCGGATCGAGGGAACCATGAAGGCGCTCGCGCTCGCCACCGACGGCAAGGGGAGGTTCGGTCACCTCGACCCGTACCTGGGCGCCGCCCACGCCGTCGCCGAGGCCGCGCGGAACGTGGCGGTCGTGGGAGCCACCCCGATCGCGATCACCAACTGTCTGAACTTCGGCAACCCGGAGCGTCCCGAGGTCATGTGGCAGTTCGCCGAGTCGGTCCGCGGCATGGCCGACGCGTGCCGGGCCCTCGGCACCCCGGTCACGGGGGGCAACGTCAGCTTCTACAACGAGTCCGGCGACTCCGCGATCTGGCCGACCCCGGTGATCGGGATGCTCGGTTTGATCGAGGACTACCGTCTGCTCGTGCGACCGGGGTTCGTCGAGCCCGGACTGGAGATCTACCTCCTGGGCGAGACGCATCCCGAGCTCGGGGGGTCCGAGTTCGCGGAGGTGGTGCTCGGCCGGGTCGCCGGCCGGCCCCCGGCGCTCGATCTCGAGCGTGAGGCGGCCCTCCACCGGGTCCTCGTCGAGGCCGCGCGCGAGGACCTGCTCGCGGCCTCGCACGACTGCTCCGACGGCGGCCTGGCCGTCGCCCTGGCCGAGTGCGCGATCGCCGGCGACACGGGGTTCGCGGTCTCCTTGCCCGGCGATGTCCCCTGGTACGTGAGTCTGTTCGCGGAGTCCGCCTCCCGCGCCGTGGTGGCCGTGCCCTCCGATCGGGCGTCGTCGCTTGAGGCGCTCGCCCTGCGTCACGGCGTTCCCTGGTCACGACTCGGCGAGACGGGCGGGCCCAGGATGGTGTTCGACGCGCTCTTCGAGGTGACCGTGGACGAGGCGCGAGGGGTCTACGAGGAGACGATCCCCGGGCTGATCGGGGAGTAGCCGTCGCGACGACCGGCCCGCACGCGGGCGGCGCGGGATAGACTCGGCGTCGCCCGCCGGTCCCCCCGGCGAGGCGATCGAACGGAGGCAGGGTGGCGGAGGCGTCGCAGGGGATCGGTGCGGACGAGCTGCAGCTCGCGACGCGCAACCACGGGATGCCGCTCGAGGCGCTCCGCTTCGACCTGACCCCGGCCGGGCTCCACTACGTGCTCGTGCACTACGACATCCCGGACGCGGCGCGGGGATGGCGCCTGGAGGTGGGCGGCGCCGTCCGCTCCCCGCTCGCCCTCTCGCTCGAGGACCTGCGCTCGCGCCCGAGAACCACGCTCCCGGTCACGCTCGAGTGCGCGGGCAACGGCCGCGCGTTCCTGGACCCGCGCCCGATCAGCCAACCCTGGCTGCTCGAGGCGGTGGGGACGGCCGAGTGGACCGGCACCCCGCTCTCCGGTCTGCTCGAAGAGGCGAGTCCGGCCGACGGGGCGGTGGAGGTGCTGTTCACGGGCGCCGACCGGGGGATCGAGGGCGAGGAGGAGCAGGAGTACGAGCGCAGCCTGCCGCTCGCCGAGGCCGTTCGGCCCGAGGTCCTCGTCGCGTACGAGATGAACGGCGACCCCCTGCCCCCGCAGCACGGGTTCCCGCTCCGTCTGATCGTGCCGGGCTGGTACGGAATGGCGCACGTGAAGTGGTTGCGGAAGGTCACGGTGCTCACCGAGCCGTTTGCCGGCTACCAGCAAGCCCGTGGCTATCGGATGCGGAGCGCGCCCGACGAGCCGGGGGAGCCGGTCACGCGCCTGCTTCCGAGGAGCCTGATGATCCCGCCCGGCATCCCGGACTTCATGACGCGAACCCGCTACGTCGAGGCCGGGACGGTCGTGCTCCGCGGGCGCGCCTGGTCGGGGCTCGGTCCCATCACGCGCGTCGACGTGAGCTGGGACGGCGGGTGGGGCTGGCACGAGGCCGCTCTCGACCCACCGGTCGGCCCGTTCGCCTGGTGCGGGTGGCGGTTCGAGTGGGACGCGCCGCGGGGCGAGCTCGAGCTCCTCTGCCGCGCGAGCGACGAGACCGGCGCCGTGCAGCCGCTCCACCCGCGGTGGAACCTCGGCGGCTACCAGAACAACGCCGTCCAGCGCGTCCGCGTGGTCGTGCGCTGACGGGCGGGTGTTACCATCGGCGGACCGGTGGGAGCGGAGAGTCCTCGAGAAGCGTGCGGCCTGTTTGGGGTCTGGGCGCCCGGGGAGGAGGTCGCCCGCCTCTCCTACTTCGGGCTCTTCGCCCTGCAGCACCGCGGCCAGGAGTCGGCCGGCATCGCGGTCTCGGACGGTCGGAACCTCCTGGTCTACAAGGAGCTCGGGCTCGTCTCCCAGGTGTTCAACGAGGCGACCCTCGCCACCCTGCAGGGGGACCTCGGGATCGGCCATACCAGGTACTCGACGACAGGGTCCACAACCTGGGAGAACGCCCAGCCGGCCTTCAAGACCGACGGGCAGCGCTCGCTTGCCCTGGGCCACAACGGCAACCTGGTGAACACCGCCGAGCTCGCGGATCGCGTCGGACGGATCCCCGGCGACGCGACCACGGACTCGGACCTGGTCGCCACGCTGCTGTCGCGACGGCTCGAGGCCGGCCTGCGCGAGGCGGCCCTCGAGGTCCTGCCGACGCTCGAGGGCGCGTTCAGCTTCGTGATGATGGACGAGCGGAGCGTGTTCGCTGCCCGCGACCCGCACGGCCTCCGGCCGCTCGCCATCGGCCGGCTCTCGAACGGCTTCTGCGTGGCCTCCGAGACCTGCGCGCTCGACATCGTGGGAGCGACGTTCGTCCGTGACGTCGAGCCAGGCGAGCTCGTTCGGATCGACGACCGGGGGCTGCGCTCGGAACGGTTCGCGCAGAGCCCTCGCCGCGCGCTCTGCGTGTTCGAGTACGTGTACCTCGCCAGGGCCGACTCCAGGCTCCAGGGCAGGACCGTCCACGAGGTCCGTCGCGAGCTCGGACGGCGCCTGGCCGTCGAAGCACCCACCCATGCGGATCTCGTCATCCCGGTTCCCGACACCGGGCACTCCGCGGCGCAGGGGTACGCGGAGGTCTCGGGGATTCCCTACGGCGAGGGGCTCATGAAGAACCGGTACGTCGGTCGCACCTTCATCCAGCCGTCGCAGTCGCTCCGGGAGCGCGGCGTGAAGTTGAAGCTGAACCCCATCCCCGACGCGATTCGAGGCCGGCGTCTGATCGTGATCGACGACTCGATCGTCCGAGGCACGACCACGCGTCAGATCGTCCAGGCGCTGCGGGAGTCCGGCGCCGCCGAGGTCCACGTGCGAATCACCTGCCCGCCGATCAGGTGGCCGTGCTTCTACGGGATCGACATGTCGACGAGGCGAGAGCTCGTGGCCTCGGATCTCGACGTCGAGGAGATCCGCGCGTTCGTGGGTGCCGACTCGCTCGGGTACCTGTCGATGGAGGGCATGGTGCGGGCCACGGGGATGCCGAAGGGGGAGCTCTGCCGGGCGTGCTTCGACGGCGAGTACCCGATCCCGGTCCCCGAGCACGCCGGCAAGTTCCTCCTCGAGCACCCGGCCAAGTCGTGAGCCGCCGGTGAGCGAGGCCTATCGCCGTGCGGGCGTCGACCTCGAGGCGGCCGCGCGCGCGGTCGAGCTGATTCGGCACGCGGCCAGCGCCGCCGCTCGCCCGGAGGTTGTGGAAGGCGTGGGGGGGTTCGCGGGCCTGTTCCGCATCGGCGGGGGCCGCTGCCTGGCGGCGGCGAGCGACGGGGTCGGGACCAAGCTGGAGATCGCGCGCCTGGTCGGGCGACTCGACACGGTCGGGATCGACCTCGTGGCGATGTGTGCGGACGACGTCGCGTGCACCGGTGCGGAACCGCTGCTCTTCCTTGACTACCTCGCGACCGGCAGGGTGGTCCCCGAGGAGGTGGCAACGATCGTCCGAGGGGTGGCCGAGGGCTGCCGGCGCGCGGGCTGCGCCCTCCTCGGCGGGGAGACGGCCGAGCATCCCGGCACGATGGAGCCGGGCCGGTTCGACCTGGCCGGGTTCTGCGTCGGCCTCGTGGAGGAGTCGCGGATCCTCGGACGGGCCCGCGTGCGCGAGGGCGACGTCGTCGTCGGGCTGGCCTCGAGCGGGCTCCACTCGAACGGATACGCACTGGTCCGCGCCGCTCTCCTGGACCGCGCGGGCTACCGGCTCGAGGAGGAGCCGCCGCGGCTCGGGCGACCGCTCGCGGACGAGCTGCTCGAGCCGACCTCGATCTACGCTCCCCTCGTGGTGGCGCTGGCCGGCGAGGGGCTCCTGAACGCGGCGGCGCACGTCACCGGGGGCGGGATCGAGGAGAACCTCCCGAGGTGTCTGCCCGAAGGATTGGGCGCCGAGGTCGAATGGGGAACGTGGCCGGTCCCACCGATCTTCGACCTCGTTCGCGAGGCGGGCGAGGTTCCGGAACCCGACATGCGCCGGACGTTCAACATGGGCATCGGGATGGCGCTCGTGGTCGCTCCCGAGCACGCGGACCTCGTGCTGGAGCGAGCTTCGACCGGCGGGACGGAGGCGTTCCGGATCGGGCGTGTCGTGGCCGGAGGGGGCGTGGCCTACCGCTGAGGTGCGTCCGCCGCCTCGGCGACTGCCGAGGACGGGCCATGCCGGCCTCGTCCGGACCGGGTGCCTCGCTGTGAGCCGGGGGACTCCCTCCGGTACCCGAAAAACGGTAAGGCGGCCGATTCCTCGGTCCGAGGGAGCCCCGTACCCTCGTCCATGCGATGGAGACTCGCGCTCCGGCCAGCGTGCTGGTGGTCGACGACGAGCCTCAGGTGGTCTGGATGCTCCAGTTCAGCCTGGAGGCCGAGGGCTACCGCACGTTCGCGGCGCGAGACGGGCGAGCCGCTCTGGACGAGGTGCGGGCGCGCCACCCGAACCTCGTGCTCCTCGACATCATGATGCCGATCATGGACGGCTGGAGCGTGCTGGAGGAGATGCGCGCCCTCCCGCCGGAGGAGCGGCCGCGCGTGGTCGTCGTCTCGGCCCGCTCGAGCCTTCGGGACCGCGCGAAGGCCGTCGAGCTCGGGGCCGACGCGTTCGTCCCCAAGCCCTTCGACGTGGACGACCTCCTCGGGGTCGTCCACGAGCTCGCCGAGGCCTCCTAGCCTCCCGGGAGCTCGTCGCGCGCCGGGGACCCGTGGCGGAACCGCTGGTGCTCGGCCCTCACGACGGTGGTGCCGACGGCGCGACACGTGAGCACCGGCTCGTCGAGGAACTCCGCGGCCGACTCCGAGATGTCCGGGCGGGATCCGCCGACCTTCCACACCTCGAACTCGCAGCGCCGGCTCGTCCGCCCGACGCTCACCATCCGGCCGCGCGCCTCGATCCAGTCCCCCGCGTACAGCGGGGCAAGAAACTCGACGCTCTCGTAGGCACGAAAGAGCCCTTCGTCCCCGTCGTAGCGCATCGCGAGCTCCGTGATGAGGTCGCCGATGACCTCGAGCTGCTTCGCGCCGGCGACGAGGTTCCCGCCGTAGTGGGCGTCCTCCTGGCCCAGGCGAAGGCGGATGAAGGCGGTCGGCAGCGGCTCGTCGCTCACGAGGCCTCCCGAGACGGGGCGGACGGGACGACTTTGCCGAATCGCACCCCGCGCGCCGGTACGCGAACCAGGGCACCGTCCTTCGTGCGCACCAGGTAGGTCTCGGCCGGGTGGTCGTAGGACTCGAGAATCCCCAGAGCCTCCCCCACGTAGCCGTTGGGCAGCTCGTACTGGAACGAGACGCGCTTGCCGACGTCCGCCGGGGTGACCGAGCTCCGGGCGTTCATGGGGCGCAGGATACTAGCGCACGATCCTGGTGATCACGCCGGCGCCGGGCTCGGGGAACGCCTGCGGGTGGATGGCCCAGGCCATGATCTCGAGGCCCTCCACGATCCGGGGCCCCGGGCGCGAGAAGAACGAGGTGGCGTCGACCGCGAACACGCTCTTCTCACGGGCCGCGGGCGTCTCGGCGAACTCCGCGTTCTGGTACAGCTCGGCCGCCTCCTCCTCGGCCTCCCCGAGGTAGTACCCGCAGGGCATAAAGAGCACGACCTCCGGGTTCGCGTCCCGGATCTCGCGCCAGGTCACCGCGCGCGACGGACGGCCCTTGCCGTTCAGCAGGTTCGTCCCGCCGGCGAGCTCCACCATGTCGGGGATCCAGTGGCCTCCGACGAACGGGGGGTCGAGCCACTCCAGGCAGAAGACGCGGATGGAGGGCAGCCGCAGCGTCGTGGAGCGGACGGCGTCGACGCGCGCCCGGAGCGTGCGCAGAAGCTCCCGTGCCCGATCCTCCACGCCCAGTGCCCGTCCCACGATCGCGACGGTCTCGAGCACCTCGTCGAGCGTGTGGGGGTCGAGCGAGAGGACGGCGGCGCCGTCGGCGCCGATCTCCCGGAGCGCCCGTTGCACCTGACCGGCCGGAACGGCGCACACGCGGCAGAGGTCCTGGGTGAGGATCACGTCGGGCTGGATGCGCTCGATGAGCTCTCGGTCCAGCTCGTACAGGGGCAGGTGCGCGGCCATCCGCGACCGTACGGCCTCGTCGATCTCGCGCGAGGACAGCGGACGCCCCTGGGGGAGCGCGCTGCGGGAGACGACCGGCTTGCCGGCGGCCTCGGGGGGGAAGTCGCACTCGTCGGTGACCGCCTCGAGCTCGGCGCCCAGGCCGAGGGCGTACACGATCTCGGTCGCGGACGGCAGGAGGGAGACGACCTTCATCGCGGCAGCCTTGCGAGACGCTCGGCCGACTGAAGGACCGCGACGAGCTCCCCGAAGGCTCGTCCGGCGGCGGCGCCGTCGAGCAGGCGGTGGTCGAAGGTGAGCGAGAGGGTGCAGGCCGGCCGCGCCGCCACGATCCCGTCGATCACGAGGGCCCGGGGCTCGATCACGCCGAGGGCGAGGGTCGCGCCCTGTCCCGGCGTGAGAAGCGGGGTGCCGAACTCCGAGCCGTAGCTGCCCGTGTTCGTGACGGTGATCGTCCCACCCGCCATGTCCGCCGGAGCGAGCCTTGCCTCCCGGGCGAGGGCGGCGAGCCTGGAGATCTCGGCGGCGACCTCACGGATCCCGAGGGCACCGACGTCGCGAACGACCGGGACGACGAGCCCGCGCTCGGTGTCGGTCGCGATCCCGACGTTCACCGCGCGGTGAAGGCGGATCTCACCCGCCTCCGGGACGTAGGAGGCGTTCAGGAGGCGGTGCTCGGCGCACACGTCGGCGAGCGCGCGAACGACGACCGGCAGCGGGCTCACGCCGAGCTCGCGGCGGAGGGCGTCGAGCGCACTGCAGTCGAGGGTTCGAAACGTCGTGACCTGCGGGACCTCGCGCACGACGCGCATCAGGTTCTCGGCGATCGTCCTGCGGACCGTCGAGATCGGCAGCGCGTCGTACGCGGCCCGCTCGGCTGCCCGCTCGGTCCTCCCCGGTCCGGCCGTCCCCGGTCCGGCCGCCCGCTCGTGCGAGCCGGCCGCCCGCTCGACGTCCTCGCGGGTGATCCGGCCGTCCGGGCCGGACCCTCGCAGGTTCGACAGGTCGACCCCGAGGTCTCTGGCGAGCTTGCGCACCGCCGGCGTCGCCGCCGGCCTCGGCCCGGACGCCGGCACGGCTCTCTCCTCAACGTCGAAGCTGACGAGCGGGTCGCCGACCTTGACGGTCGCCCCGGCCTTCGCATGAAGGCGCACCACTCGTCCGGCGACCGGGGACGGGATCTCGACCACGGCCTTTGCCGTCTCCACCTCGGCGAGCGGCTGGTTGAGCGCGACCTCGTCGCCCTCGGCCACGAGCCAGGCGCTCACCTCGGCCTCCTCGAGACCCTCGCCCAAATCGGGAAGCGCGAAGACCCGCTCCGCCATCAGTAGTCGACCACCCTCCGCACCGCCGCGGCGATCCGCTCGACGCTCGGGAGGAAGCGGTGCTCGAGCGACGCCGGCGGATAGGGGACATCGAGCCCGGTCACCCGGGCGACCGGCGCCTCGAGGTGGTCGAACGCGACCTCCATGACTCGCGCGGCGATCTCGGCGGCCATCCCGAGGGTTTGCGGGGCCTCGTGCACGACCGCCACGCGCCCGGTCTCGCGCGCCGCGTCCGCGAGCGCCTCGACGTCGAGCGGGACGAGCGAGCGGAGGTCGATCACGCGGCACTCGACCCCCTCCGGCGCCAGCTTCTCGGCGGCCTCCAGACAGCGGGCCACCATGGCGCCGTAGGCGACGAGCGCGCAGGCGTCGCCGTTCCGGAGCACTCGAGCGCGCCCGATCGGCAGGCCATCGCTCGTGAGCTCCCCCTCCTCCTTCGCCCAGTAGCGACTCTTTGGCTCGAGGAACACGACCGGGTCGGGATCGGTGATCGCCTTGCGCAGCAAGGTGTACGCGTCGAGCGGGCTCGAGGGAACGACCACCTTGAGGCCCGCGGTGTGCACGAAGTAGGTCTCCGGGCTCTCCCCGTGGTGCTCCTTGCCGCGGATGCCGCCGAACGAGGGGATTCGGATCACCACCGGCATCGAGACGCGCCCGCGGGTCCGCATCCGGTACTTCGCGAGGTGGCTGATCACCTGATCGAGCGCGGGATAGCTGAAGCCGTCGAACTGGATCTCGGCGATCGGTCGCCAGCCGGTGAGCGCCAGGCCGACGCAGAGGCCGGCGATCCCGGCCTCGGCGATCGGGGTGTTGAAGACGCGCTCGCGCCCGAACCGGCGCTGGAGCCCGTCCGTGACCCGGAACACGCCGCCGAGCTCGCCGACGTCCTCGCCGAACACGAGCGTTCGGGGGTCCTCCTCGAGCGCGTCCGCGAGCGCCGCGTTCAGCGCGGCCGCCATCGTGAACTCAGGCATCGGTGCGCTCCCGCCACTCGCGGGTGAGGGTCGTGGGCGGCTCGGCGAACGCGAACGCCACCATCTCGTCCTCGGGCGGAGGCCCGAGCGCCGTGACGGCCGTGCGGACCTCGGCCACCCACGCTTCGGCCTCCGCCTCGCAGGCGGCCACGAACTCCTCCCCGACGATCCCGGCGCCGAGCAGGAAGCGTCGGTAGCGCTCGATCGGGTCGAGCCGCCGCCACCGCTCGACCTCCTCCGGCGCCCGATACCTCGTCGCGTCGTCGGCCGTCGTGTGCGGGCCGATCCGGTACGTGATCGCCTCGATCAGCGTGGGACCCTCGCCGGCACGAGCTCGCTCGACCGCGGCCCGGGTCACCGCGTACACGGCGAGGACGTCGTTGCCGTCCACGCGGACGCCGGGGAACCCATAGCCGCCCGCCCGTCGGGCGATCGGCACGGCCGTCTGCTCGCTGAGCGGCACGGAGATCGCCCACCCGTTGTTCTGGCAGAACAGGACCACCGGCACGCGGAAGACGGCCGCCATGTTCGCGGCCTCGTGGAAGTCCCCCTCGGAGGTCGCGCCGTCGCCGAAGTACGCGAGGGCGCAGGCGCCGATTCCGTCGAGCTTCGCGCCGAGCGCCCAACCCACCGCGTGCACGATCTGGGTGGCGACCGGGACGCAGATCGGCGCGAACCGGGCCGCGATCGGGTCGTAGGCGCCGCCGTGCCAGGTCCCGCGGTGATACTGGAGGTACTCGACGACGTCGACGCCCCGCGCGATCGCCGCCGCGAGCTCACGGAAGGACGGGAACACGAAATCGCTCGGCCCGAGGGCGAACGCGCTCCCGACCTGGGCCGCTTCCTGCCCCTCGAACGGCGGGTAAACGGTGAGCTCGCCCTGTCGCTGGAGCGCCATGCACTCCCGGTCGAGCCGCCGGGCGCGCACCATCAGGCGGAGGAGCTCGCGCAGGTCGCCCTCGTCGAGCCCCACGTCGACGTCGCCGACCGCGGTTCCGTCGGGAGCGACGTGACGAACCATGTCGTCGCTTGGACCGGTATCGCGCATGCTCGCCTCACGGGCCGGGTCTGGGGCGAGAGCATATACACTGCTCGCCATCGTGGTCCCCTGTGCCGAGCTCCGAGTCTTCCAGCCTCTCGACGCGTTCCCCGCGAAGGAGCGCGCCGAGTGGGAGCGGTACATCGTGAGCGGCGGCCCGCTTCGCCCTCGACGGCCACTCTTTCGCGAGCGCGTGGCCTCGAGCGAACTGGGGATCCTGTTTCCGGCGGGAGGCGAGGGCGCCGACGTACGCGTGGAGGGCGGCGTCTACTACGTGTGTCCGTGGCGCACCCGGTTGCGGGTGCTCGCGAGCCTCCTCTCGTTCCGCGAGGCGGCGCCGTTCGAGGGGAGCGAGGGGTTCATCCCGGACGCCGAGGTTCGGAAGGCCTCGCGGGAGCTGGCGCGCATGCGCCGCCGCGAGCCGAACGCGATCTCGTTCATCATGCAGAGCCCGTGGCACGTGCCCGTGCGCTGGTTCGTGCTGTTCGACGACGAGGAGCGCCGGCTGACGGAGGAGGCGGGGCGTCACCGCCTCCGGTACCGCACCACGGCCCGCAAGGCCATGGCCCGGGCCGAGCGAGCGGTTCCCGCGCTTCGCCGGACCGACCTCGGAGCGGTCGCCCGGCTGATCGTCGAGCTGTACGAGTGGCTGTCGGCCTTCGATCCCCGCTCGATCGTGGAGCTCGACTACGGGGGCGTCTGCGACCTCCTGTCCTGGGACGAGCTCGACGACGACCACAGCGCCCGGGACGTGCAGGAAGCGCTGCGGGCGCTGTCGTCGGAGGGGCTGGCCCGCTCCGCGGACCTGTACCAGTCGGTGATCGTTCGGTGGGCGGAGGTGCGTGCCCACGAGGGCATGAACTGACGGGTCGGTGGGACGCTGCGGCCGCGACCGGCCCTCGAGGGCCGCGCGGGCGAGGTCCTCGACGGGGGTGGCCAGGGGCAGAATCGAACTGCCGACACCGCGGTTTTCAGCCGCGTGCTCTGCCAACTGAGCTACCTGGCCGTGGCCGGCCGTGGGCCGGACGCCGTCTCGCGCGGGTGACGGGCTTCGATCCCGCGATCTCCGCCTTGACAGGGCGGTGAGGACGGCCTGGCTCCTCTACACCCGCGAGTCTGTTCAGTTGTGTGCCCCCAACG
>JAJPHY010000150.1 GCA_021325015.1 Actinomycetota bacterium
ATCGGTCCCCAGATGGTGCCGAGGCCCCCGATCACGAGCATGGTGACGTCGATCGACATCGGCGTGAGGCCCATGGCCGACGTCGTGAACGACTGGTTGTAGCTGAGGTAGAGTCCGCCGGCCACCCCGGCGATGAAGCCGGAGATCGCGAAGGCGATGACTCGGTACCTCAACGGGCTGATCCCCCGCGCCGCTGCGTAGGCGGGGGAGTCACGGATGGTTCGCAGAGCGATCCCCAACCTGGAGGAGCGGATCCAGGCGACGAGGAGGGTCGCGGCGGCCGCCACCGCGAGGACCGTCCAGAAGTACGCATGCAGCGCGGTCGTGGGGGGCAGGAACGAGTACAGCCCTCGAACGGTCGGGAAGCCGAACGAGCCTCCGGTCAGACCGGCCGGGTCGTTCACAACGATGAACAGGAACACCTGCGCGAACGAGAACGTGAGCAGCGATGTATAGATCCCGTGCAGTCGGAGCGTCGGGAACGCGAGCAGGATCGACACGCCGGCGGCCAGGAGTCCTCCCAGCAGGATCGCAAGCGGCGGCGGCACCGGCGTGTGCAGCATCAGCAGGCCGGTGCCGTAGCCTCCGAGCGCGTAGATCGCGAGCTGCCCGAAGTTCCAAACGCCGGCGATCCCGAGCACGAAGTTCCAGCTGATGTTGAGCACCAACGTGATCATCGCGGTCACCATCACCCCGACGGCGTAGTCGTTGGACCACACGAACGGGACCAGGACCGCGACCGCTACCAGGGCCAGGATGCCGGCCTTCTCGGCCCCGCTCAGCGCCCGGCCGCGCCCGATCCGGGTGGCAGTCGGCGAAACGGTGGCGCCGGGCGCCGTGACGGCGCTCACAGCCGCGCCTCCTCGGGCCTGCCCTTCAATCCGTGGGGCCGGACGATCAGGATGAGCAGGATGATCCCGTAGAGGATCGGCAGGGACCACGTGGTCCCCACGAGGACCTCCGCGGTGGCCTGGATGAGTCCGATCGTGTACGCCGCGTACAGCGTGCCCGGCAGGCTCCCCAGCCCCCCGAAGATCACCACGATGAGGGCCTCGAGCAAGGGCAGGTCCCCCGCGCCCGGATACGCGAAGAACTTCGCTCCCAGGAAGACGCCGCCGATCCCGGCGAGCGCCGACGCGAGCCCCATCGTGAGTGGGTACAGCCTCATCACGGGGACGCCCATCAGGCGGGCGGCGTCCAGATCCTGCGCCACCGCGCGGATCGCGAGCCCCCACCTCGTCCTCGCCAGGAACAGCCCCAGGGCGGCCATCAGTCCGATCGAGACCAGCGCCATCGTGAGGTTCTGATAGGAGAGGTCGACTCCCCGGTAGATGTCGATGCCGCCGCTCACCACCGGCGACACGTTCTTCTGGAAGGGCCCGAAGACCTGCAACGCGACGTTGGCGAAGACGATCGCGACCGCGAAGGTGGTGATGAACGTGACCATCTCGAAGTCGAACCCCCGACGCCCCATGAGCGGCTGCACAGAGATCAGCTCGGTGAAGGTTCCGAGCGCGAACGTGATCGCGAACGCGAACAGGATGGCCAGCGCGGGGCTCCATCCCGCCACGACCAGGACCCCCCATCCAACGAAGCTCCCGACCATCACCATCGAGCCCTGGGACATATCGAGGATCCGAAGCGTCCCGTAGATCAGCGTCATCCCGATCGCGACCAGGCCGTAGATCGAGCCGAGCACAACCGTCTCGACCAGGATCCCGATGACGTCGGTCAGGTGCATGAGCCCTCCTACAGCGTGCCGAGATAGGTCTGGACGACGGTCTGATCCCTCGACAGCTCCTCGAGCGGACCGGTTCGGACGATCGATCCCATCTCGACGACGTGCACGATGTCGGCGACGTCGCCGATGTGGGTGAAGTTCTCCTCGACGAGCAAGATCGTCGTCCCCTGAGCGTGGATGTCCCGGATCGCCGCGTACACGCGCTCGATCGCGACGGGAGCCAGACCGAGGGAGGGTTCGTCGATCAGCAGGATCGAGGCCTCTCGCATCAAGCCGCGCCCGAGCCCGACCAGTCGACGCTCACCGCCGGAAAGCGTCCGGGCGCGTTGGCCGGCTCGTTCTCGGAGCCCCGGGATGAGGCCGTAGACGTGTTCGAGAGCGGCGTGCCGCTTCCGCCAGGACCTGGGCAGGAAGGCACCCATCAGCAGGTTCTCCTCGACGGTCATGTCGGGGAACAGCAGGTCGCCTTGTGGGATGTGGACCATGCCGAGGGTTGCGAGGTACTCAGCACTGCGGCCGTCGACGCGTTCGCCCGCAAGCCACACCTCTCCTCGCCGACGCTTGACCAACCCGGAGATGGTGCGAAGCAGCGTGGTCTTGCCGTGTCCGTTCGGCCCGATGATCACGACCGTCTGGCCGGCAGGTACCCGAAGATCCAGGCCTCGAACGACCATGGTGTCGCCGTAGCCCGACCACAGATCTCGGACCTCGAGGATCGCGTCCCTCCCGGCCGGGACAGGCTCGGCTCCCGCCACGGCACGTGGTGCCCCGTTCATGCGCGCGGCTCGCGTTGGGTCAGATCGGCGCCGTGGCGCTGGCCAAGGTAGACCTCGATCACCTGGGGATCCGCAAGCATCTCGCTCGGCGTTCCGACGAAGAGCTCGGCGCCATGGTGCATGACCAGCACGCGGTCGGCGAGCGACGTCAGCGCGCGCATCACATGCTCGATGACCACAACCGCCAGGCCACCGTCCCGGAGCGTTCGGATCAGCCTCATCACGTGGTCGATCTCCTGAGGGTTCAGGCCGCCGAACGGCTCGTCGAGGAGGAGGACCCGCGGATTCGTCGCCAGGGCGGTCGCGAGCATCAGTCGTTTCTTGTCGAACACGCCGAGCGGGCCCGCCGGTGTGTCGGCACGGTCGGTGAGTCCCACGAAGTCCAGGTGACGCACCGCCTCGGCGATGTCGCCAGCCCTGCCACCCTCCCGGCGGTTTCGGCGAAAGGAGGCGGCCAGGTAGAGGTTCTCCAGCACGGTGAGCGAGTCGGCGATGGTGGGCTGCTGGAAGGTGCGGGCCAGGCCGAGCGCGCACCTTCTGTGGACGGACGCGTCCGCGATCGACACGCCGCCGAGCAGCACGTCACCGCTCGTCGCCGGCGTCAGCCCGGTGATGACGTCGAACAGCGTGGTCTTGCCGGCGCCGTTCGGGCCGACGATGCCGAGGATCTCTCCGGCCCGGACCTCGAACGACACATCGACGACCGCTCGGAGCCCGCCGTAGTTCTTGCACAGCGCGCGGCCTTCGAGGACCGGGCGCAGCTCCCGATCGTTCACGTCAGCCAGGCTGGCAGCTGGAAGGTCCCCGTCGTGTACGGGTCGGGCGAGATCAGCACCTGCTGCCCGTTCTGGATCTGGAACGTCAGGTGCGGCATCCCGAGCGAGGGATCGGGTGTGAAATCGGGGTACGGCATGCAGGTGTTCCCGCCGGGGTCCAGGTCGAACGAGTAGGTCCCGCACACCCCTCGGTAGATCGTGCCCTTGACGATCCCGTTGATCTTGTCGAACGCGTACGGATCTCCCGCCTCCGCTGCGGCCTGAGCCCACAGCTTGACCAGGTCGTACTGGTCGCCGGCGTTCGAGAACCCGGGAGGCCGGTTGAACTTCTGCTGGAACGCCTCGGCGAACTGCTTCGCTCGGTCGTCTCCGGCCAGCACACCCACGACCGTCGACCACAGCACACCATCGGCGGCATCCCCGGCCAGGTCCAGGTACTCGGGAATCGATGGCGCGTACTGCTGGTACACGAGCGAGTTCGTTGGGGACTGCCGGAACTGTTTCATGAACGAGGCCTCGTCGCCCGCCGCGTAGTCGCTGAAGAAGACGATCCCCGGATTCGCCGACCGGATCTTCACGAGCACCCCAGTCCAGTCCGCCTGAGGAACTGTGAACTGCTCGAAGCCGTCCGTCGTCCAGCCCTGCTTCTCCATGCCGGCCTGAAAGGTCTTCGAGATGTTGAGCGAGTACGGGTCGTTGGACGTGACGACGAAGATCGACTTCTTCGCGGGTGTCCACGTTCCGCTCTCGATCAGGTTGCTTACCAGGACGACGAAGCCGGGGCCGTACCAGGTCTCCGAGGGGTCGCCCTGGAAGATGTTGGTGATCTGGTGCTCCTTCACGTAGTCGACGTTGCCGTGCCAGGTGTTGACGTGGAACATCGGGATCCGGGCCTGAGCCACGATCGGGTACTCGACCGACGTGTAGGTCGTGAAGCCGGAGAAGATCGCCGCGACGTTCTGCGAGACGAGCTTCTGGAACACGTTCTTCATCACGTCGGGTTCTTGAGCTTTGGTGTCCAGGACCTGCAGCTTGAGCGGTCGACCGAGGACTCCGCCCGCGGTGTTGATCTCCGCGATGGCGAGCTGCTGACCGCGGACCATCTGCTGGCCATCCCCGGCGAACGGGCCGGTCACGGGGCTGGCCGACCCGATCAGGATTGGCTCCGCACTGCCGCCGCCCGCCGCGGTCGAGGCGGCTCCCGAACCGGCGTTGCCGGCGAGGTAGCCGCCGACGCCGCCGATGACCAGTCCCCCCACGCCGGCACCCACCGCGCCCTGCAGGAGCTGCCGACGCGTGACCCTGCCGCCGGCTCCGGCGACCCGCTGCCCACCGGGCTCACTCGCCATCCTGGTCCCCTCCTCACGATCGGTCGCGTGCGTCCGCACCGGATGAACGCGGACCCTATGGGTCGGGCGGTTCCCCGGGCATCCGTCAAATGACGGATGCCCGGGAAGGCATGCTCGGCACAGCGAGCGTTGCGCGTGCCCGTGGACGCGTGCGAGGATGGCTGGCCTGCAGGGGGACGCAGCATGGAGACGGTGTATGGCTCATCGGCCATCGTCCATCGCGATGGGACGATCGAAGAGCTCGAGGGGGCGGCTGGACGCCGGTTGCTGCTGGCCAGTCCCGATCTCCTCCGGTACGCGAGGGCGTTGCTCCGGCTCGACGTTCCGGACGTGCGTTTCCTGTGGCATGGCGCGCCGGGATGGCTCCTCGTCCGCATGGAGCGTTCCCGTCAGGCTCGTTCCGACCGGTGCGTCGTCTCCCTGTGGTGGCGTGATCTCCCCTGTGGTCTGACTGCGCGCGAGCTCGACGTCCTGACGCTGATCGCCGGGGGGCTGGGAAACCGAGAGATCGCCGGACGCCTGCGCGCGAGCGTCCGGACGGTTTCCACGCACGTGGAGCACATCTTGCTGAAGCTCGGTGCGCGGAGCCGAGCCGGTGCGGCCGCCATCGCCGTCGATCGGGGACTGCTCCGGCTCCCCATTCCTGGGGGAGCGCGCGATCTGGACGGTCTCGGGGTCGGAGCCCTGGAGGCCGCCGTCGCCGAGGAGCGCGACGCCACCCGCTTGATCCGAATCGACGCACCCATCGCGATCGATCGGCGGCGCCCCCACCTGATCGGCGCGGCGTTTCCGCTCAGCGGCCCGGCCCGTGCCGACGGAATCCAGATGCGCAACGGGGCCATGCTGGCGATCGATGAGATCAACGCCCGAGGGGGGGTCGCCGGTCGACCGATCGAACTCGTGTCCGTCGACATGAACATCTTCTCAGAACAGGGGGTTCGCGATGCCTTCGGGCGGCTCGAGGCCGTGGACATCGACGCCATCATCGTCGGGTACACGCTGTCGGGAACCGAGTTCGCGCTCGAGGCGGCGGCGGATCTCGGCATCCCGTTCCTGCACGCGACGACCTCCGAGGCGGCGCTCACGCGGGTTCGCTCCGACCCGGGACGCTTCCAGCGGATCTTTCAAGTCTGTCCGAGCGAGGTTCACTACGGAGTTGGTTTCATCCGGTTTCTGGACGATCTCGCCCGAGGGGAACGATGGGAGCCACCCAGTCGGCGACTGATGATCATCGAGACTCCCGTGGACAGCGGCCAGATGGCGACGACGCCGACGCTGGCGGCGGCCGCCGCTTCTGGCTGGATCGTCGATGCCGTGGAGTGCGTGCCCGAGCTCGATGCGGACTGGGAGGGTCTTGTGCGCCGAATCCACGCCGTCGATCCCGCCGCTGTTTTGGTCGCGGACTTCGTTCCGAGAGAGCTTGCCGCCTTCCAGCGCGCGTATGCCGCGAACCCCACCGACGCGCTCGTCTACGCGATCTACGCGCCCTCCGTGCCCGAGTTCCTCGAGCTCGCGGGGCCGACCGCGGAGGGGCTGATCTGGTCGACCGTGACCGGTACGTACCCGGATCTCCTCGGCGGACGCTTCGCCCGCCGCTACCTGCGGGCGTTCGGGCGCCCGCCGGGCCGCTCGCACGCCGGGATCGCATACGACGAGGTTCACCTTCTCGCCAGTGCGTGGGCGGGCGTTGGCAATCCCCGCGATTTCGACGGCGTCGCGTCCCATCTCCGGCATGGGGCGTACCGCGGGGTCAACGGCACCTACTTCTTCGACGAGTCCCAGGGAGCCATCTCGTACCCCGGAATGACGCTCGACCCCTCGCTCGGGCAGGCCCACCTCGTGTTCCAGGTGCAAAACGGGGAGCACCGGGTACTGGCTCCCGCCCCGTACGTCCAGGCGGCGTTCCGTCCACCTCCATGGGTACGGGCGAGGGCCACCTGACGGCTATCGGAGGAGCGGGGCGACGCGCTCGCCGAACACGTCCAGGGCTTCCCGCTGCAGTGCCCGGTCCATTCCAGGCCAGTAGAGCCGAGCGATGTAGTGCACGTCGCCTCCGGCCGCGTCCCGGAACCGCGCGATCTGCTCGGCCACCTCCTCGGGCGTGCCGAGGAGGATCGAGGCGCGCAGGGCCTCCTCCTCGCCCGAGGGAAGAGGCGGCGGGGCCACTGGAGGACCGAGACGCGACCGAGCCCCGTCCATGTCCTCGTACTTCCAGGACACGTACCGGTGGTAGGGGCGCACCAGTTCCCAGGCCCGTCGTGGGTTGCCCTCGAACGCGAAGGTCGGCAGGTGCAGTGAGATCGCAAGGGTCGCGGGATCCCTTCCGGACCGCTCCCGCTCCTCGCGCGCCCACCGGACCTGCTCGGCGAAGGATTCCGCCGTCACGTCGGTCGCCATGAACCCGTCGCCGATTCTCCCCGCCCGCCGGACGGCGGGCTCCGAAAGCGCCCCGATCCACAGCGGAGGACCGCCCGCCCGGGACGGAGCCGGGGTGACGGCCACGCCCGGATAGGACCGGGTGCCGCCCGTGACGAGCTTTCCTGCCCAGGCCTGCCGCGCAACCCTCACTGCCTCTTCGAGTCGCGACACCCGCTCGCGCAGCGGAACGCCGAACGCCTCGAACTCTTCCGCGCGCCATCCAAGGCCGAGTCCGAGCACGAGACGCCCCCGCGACAGGAGGTCGACGACCGCGGCGTCCTCGACCAAGCGGAGCGGCTCGATGAGGGGGGCGAGGAGCAGGGCGGTGCCGACCAGCACGCGGCGGGTTCTGGCGGCGATCGCGGCGCACATCGGCAGCACCGAGGGCAGGTAGGCATCGTCGACGAAGTGGTGCTCGGAGACCCACACCGAGTCCAAGCCGATGCGCTCTGCCTGCTCCGCGAGCTCGAGAGCCTCCGTGTATCGGTCTTCGTCGGACCGCGGATCCCCCGGGTACCGCTGGCAGGTGATCAGGCCGAAGCCCAGCTTCATATGCGGCTTGCCTTCTGGGCGGGGATCACCCCGCGTACCGCCGAGGGCTTCGACAGGAAGGAGGCGTAGTCGAGCTCGGCGTACGGCGTCGTGCAGGGGTGCCCATCGGCCACCCACATCCGTCGCTCATCGAGGTCCATCAGCACCGAGGCGACGGTGGCACCCTGATCGTGCGCGTCCATGCGCGGGTCGGGGTGGCAGCAGATCCCGGAAGGATGGTTGGCGTGGTCGGCCAGGAGCTCCCGGAAGCTGCCGATCGCGAGCTTCGACCCGCGCCGACGGACCCCTGCGCGGAGCCGCTCCAGCCGGAAAGGGCTGTCGGGCATGACCCAGAGCGACACATCCTTCGCATCGAAGGACGGCGATACGAAGTGGTTGGTGTGCAGGAGGACGCCGTCGACCGGGAACGTGAGGAACAGCCGGGAGAAGTCGCCCGGAGCCGCTTCAATGTCGACCGCGATGCCGTCGACCGAGGCGATCAGGTAGTTGGCCGAGGAGGATCGCACGCCGCGTTGCGTCACGGCGTAGGCATCCGACAGGTTCTCGGCGTCGAGGATTCCGCGAAGCACCAGGTGGTACGGCACGCCTGGCTCACCGAGGTCACGGTCGGTCACCAGGGCGTTGGTGGCGAGCCCGATTCCCGAGGAGTTCATCCCGATCTTGGCGAGCAGCCCGGCCTCGACCACCGTCACGAAGTCCGGCCCCTCGTCCTGCCGGACCTCCAGAATCACGACCGTCTCGAACGAATGAAGCAGCCAGTCCCAGTTCTGCCCGATCAGCGTGTGCCCGTCCGCGCTCCGCTCGGGAAGCACGGCGAATGCGCTGCAGCCGTCGAGCGGGGCGCCCTGGGCGGCAGCGATCCGTGCCTTGGCGGCAAACATCACCTCGGTCCTGACGTTGATCGCCAGGACGTCCTCGAAGGCCGCGTCGGCGCCCTCCGCGATGCCGCGCATCTCCTCGAGGTACCGAACGTCGAACCGCTCGATCGGCGCGATGTAGCGCGTGGCCTCCCGTTGAACGTCGGGCCAGCGCCACCCCGTGTAGTGGGCGAAGACCTCCTCGTAGGCCTCGATCGAACGGCGCACCCGGTCGCGAGCCTGCTCGCCGTACTGCCGGCCGCGCTCCCGGGGCGTCCCGTCCACCCGGACCTGAGGAAACCGTTCCATGGACCCGACCCTCCTTCGATCAGATCGCGGTTGCACCGCCGTCCACGGGCAGCGCAACTCCGGTCACGTAGCCGGATCCGTCGGCGGACAGGAACGCGATCGCCTCGGCGACCTCGCGCGGCGTTCCAAGACGTCTCAGCGGCACCATCTCGTGGAGGTACCGCTCCCCGACCGCAGGGTCATCCATCATCCGCAGCATGGGAGTATCGATCACGCCCGGGCACACGGCGTTCACCCGGATCGCCGGCGCCAGCTCCACCGCCAGCTGCTTGGTCAGCGCGATCACTCCGGCTTTGCTGGCGTTGTAGTGGACCGACGGCTCGTCCCGATCCGCGACGAGCCCCGCCGTCGACGAGATGTTCACGATCGTCCCGCGACTGCCCGCCGCCACGAGTCGTGCGGCGACGGCTCGGGCGACCAGCCACGAGCCACGGAGGTTCGTGTCCACGACCTCGTCCCACTCCGCTACGTCGAGGTCGATCGCGGGGGCGAACCGGTAGACGCCGGCGGCGTTGACCAGCAGGTCCGGCGCCCCGCCGAGCGCGGTCGCCGCCTCATCGACGGCGCGCTCGACCTCCGCCGGATCCCGCACGTCGGCGATCACGGCCGACGCACCGAGCTCGGAGGCGACCGGGGCGAGGGCGTCCCCGCGCCGGTCCAGCACGCACATGCGCGCGCCCTCCTCTGCCAGCAGAGCCGCGGTTGCTCGCCCGATCCCCGACGCACCGCCGGTGACGAGCGCGCGGCGCCCATGGAATCGGCTCACGTGAGCAGCACCCCGCCGTTCACGCCGATGGTCTGCCCGGTGACGTAGGCCGCGTCGTCGGAGACCAACCAGGCGACGGTTCCCGCGACGTCGTCGCCCGTTCCATGACGGCCCAGCGGGATCGTGCGTCTGATCGCTTCAAGCTCCTCCTCGAAGGTGGTGCCCCGCTCGTCGGCGCGGGCGCGGACGTAGTCGAAGTGCATCTGGGTTCGCATGTTCCCGGGAGAGACCGTGTTCACGCGAACGCCTAGGGAGGCAAGCTCGAGCGCGAGCACCTGAGTGAGCAGCGCAACCCCGGCCTTCGACGAAGCGTAGGCGCAATCCCCGGCCACGGCCTGCTGTCCGAGAATCGAGCTCGTGTTCACGATCGCGCACCCTTTGCCCTGGCGAGCGAACTGACGCGCGACCGAACGCGACATGAGGAACGTGCCCACCAGGTTCACCTCAATCACCCGGCGGAACTCGGCCGCCGACGTCTCGGTGACCGGTGTCCCTGGGCCGCCGACACCCGCGAGGTTGACCAGCACGTCGATACCGCCGAACGCCGACACCGTTGCCGAAACGGCGGCGTCGCAGAAGCGCTCGTCCGTGACGTCCCCGACTAACGTGAGCACCCGGGCGCCTTCATGCAAGGACCGCAGGCGATCCGCCGTCTCGTGAACGGCGGCCGAGACGTCCACCAGCGTAACGGGCGAGCCGTCGCGGACGAGCCGCTCGGCGACCCGGGCCCCGAGCCCCCCGGCAGCCCCGGTCACGATCGAGCGTCGCCTCACGGGACCCGCTCCGCGATCTCGGCGCAGGTGGCAACCCAGACGTCGTCGTGGCCGGTCACCCACTCCAGCATGTGTTCGAGAAGGGCCAGCCGGTATGGGCGGCCCATGATCTGGGGGTGCATCGTGAGCACGTACGCCCCGCCGAGCCTGCGGTAGCCGAGAAACTCCGCCTCCCAGATCGCCCCCACTTCGTCCGCGGTGGAGATCTTCTTGGTCCAGGTCGCGCCGTCGAACCAGAAGTGCGCGGCGTCGTCGAGGATCCAATGAATCGGGATCTCAACCAGTCCGGACCGCTTGTGACGGTACGGGCGCAGGTCGTCCATGAGATTCGACGAGTAGCGAAAGCCGCGAGCCTGCAGCAGCTCCTCGGTGCTCGCGCTGAAGTCCCAGGAGGGGGACCGGTACCCCACGATCTCGGTCCCGAAGGAACGAAGGACCTCCAGTCCCTTCGTCAGCTCGGCCTCCTCCTCGTCGGGGGCGAGCGCGGTCGGCGACGTGTGCGTGTAGCCGTGGTGCGCGAGCTCGTGGCCTGCGGCCACGATCTCGTTCACCCGCTCGGGGTGCCGCTCGGCCACGCGGCCGGGGACGAAGAAGGTCGCCCGCACGCCGAACCTCTCGAGTGCTTCCAGGATCAGAGGCACGGCAACCTTGGCCCCGTACGTTCCCTGGGAGAGGACCCCCGGCTTCGAGGCGTTCGCGGGGTCCTCTCCGATCCACACCTCCTCGGCGTCGAAGTCGAACGTGAAGGCTGCGGCAGCTCGCTTCCCTTCGGGCCACACGTACGAACCCCCGTCTCCGTTGAGCCTCGTGACGATAGGTGCGGGTCCTCGGCGTCAGCATCCGTCATTTGACGGAGGGCCCGAACTGGCGCATCGAGCGTATCGGAGGGGTCGGCTCTCGTGGGTCGCTCAGCCGTCCTCGGCACCCGATTCCCCATCGGGCAGCCAGAACTCGACCCGCGTGCCCGAGGCCGGTGCACCGGAGACCTTCAGCCAGCCACCGCATGACTCCGCTCGCTCGCGCATGCTCTCCAGCCCGAGATGCCCCGCGCGCGCGGATCGGTCCGGCCCCAAGCCCTTGCCGTCGTCGCTCACGTGCACCAGCATCCCCCCGCGCGAGCGCTCGAGAGTCACGTGAACGGAGCGGGCCTCCGCGTGCTTGGCGACGTTCCGGAGGGCCTCTTGCAGGATCCGGAAGCAGGTCGTGCGCGCCGGCTCGGCCGGCTCGGCCTGCAGCCGGTTCTTCAGGCTCGCCTCAACCCCCGTGTCACGGTGGAGATCGTCGAGCAGTCCTCGCACGGCGTCGGCGAGCCCTCCGCGTTCGAGGCTCGGCGGCACGAGCTCGAACAGGAGCGTGCGAAGCTCCCGCGTGACGGATTCGGTCATGCGCCCGAGCTCCTCGACCGCGGCGACGAGCTCGGAGTCGTCCAAGCGGCTGCGGAGCATCTCAAGCCGGAGTCCCATGGCGACGGCCTTCTGCACGGGGCCGTCGTGCACTTCGCCGGCGATGCGCCGGTGCTCCTGCTCCCGGGCCTCCACCACGCGCGCGAGCAGGCGCTTGCGGTCCTCGTCGGTCTCCCGGAGCGCCGAGACGGTCATGCGCAGCACCTGCTCGACCTCCTTGTGGGCGGTGACGTCGACCATCACCCCCTGCCAGAGCTCCGGAGTCGAGGGCACGGGGACGGCCTCGTCGCGAATCCACACGACGCGCCCGTCGCGAGCGAGCACGCGATACTCGCACCGGAACGGTCGCCCCTCTCGCTGGCACGCCGCCTCCTCCTGGAGCACCCGATCCCGGTCCTCGGCGTGCAGGTGCGTGGTGAGGGCGTTCTCCTGCATCATCCACTCCTCAGGCGAGTACCCGAGCACGTCGTGGATCCTCGGGCTCACGTAGAGCCACTGACCCGTCGGGCCGAGGCCCGCCACGTAGACGATGCAGGGGATCTGCTCGACGAGCGTCCGGTACTTCTGCTCGGCTTGCCGGAGCTCGCGCTCGACCAGCCGGCGCTCGGTGATGTCGATCGCGAAGCCGACGGCGCCCACGATCTGGCCATCCGGCTGCACCTGCGGCACCACGCGCGACAGAAACGTCCGGTCCATCCAGTCGAGCTCGTAGGTCGCCGCCCGCCCTTGCAACGCGCGCAGGTGAGCGTCGATCGGTGTGAACGTGGCGTCGTCAGTCCCGAAGAACTCGAAGAGCGTCCGGCCGACGTTCTCGCCGGACTTGGATCCCAGGCCGGCAAGCGCCCCGCCCTCGGACAGCGTGAACCGCAGGTCTCGATCGACCGCCCAGATCACCGCGGGCATCTGCCCGATGAGCGTCGGAAAGCGGTCGCCCTCGCGCGGTGCCGAACCGCCCTCGAGCGTCTCTCGGGCCGCGCGAACGCCCTCCCCCCCGGCCATCTCACCCCCTCGTCGACGACTCGACGCGCGCTCCGATACCTAACGGGTGTATCTCGACCTTGAGCGATGTATCGGCACGCCGGGGGGAAAGGTGAGCGGTCCCTTCGAGCGGTCCGGGTTCGCCCGGGCGGCGGTCCGGGCTCAGGCCTCGGCGACCCCGCTGCCCGGAAGCCAGGCCTCGACGGTCGTTCCCGCCCCGGGCCGGCTCTCGATCCGGCTCCAGCCGCCCACCATCTCCGCCCGCTCGCGGATGGAGGTGATGCCGAGATGTCCCGGCCGTCCGTTGCGCAGAATCTCGGGATCCATGCCGACCCCGTCGTCGCGGACGCGAAGGAAGAGCCCTCCCTCTCGCTCCTCGAGAAGCACGTCGACGCGGCTTGCCTCGGCATGGCGCTGCACGTTCGACAGGGCCTCTACCGCGATTCGGTAGGCGACCGTCCGGATCCCGTCGGGAGGCTCAGAGATCAGACGGTCCTCGACCCGGCAGTCGCGGAGCTCGCCCTTGGACAGGTCGACGAACTCCCGAACCGCGGCCACCAGTCCACCGGCGTCGAGCGAAGGAGGACGGAGGTCGAACATCATGTGCCGGAGGTGATCGATCGCGAGGCGGACGACGTCTTGGAGTCCGTCGACGATCTCGATCTGTTCGGGATCCGACAGGCTCCGCCGGAGGAGCTGGAGGCGGAGCCCGACGGCGGTGATCTTCTGAACGGGGTCGTCGTGAATCGCCTCCGCGATCCTGCGCCGCTCGACCTCCTCCGCCGAGACCAGCACCTGGAGCAGCCGTTGCCGCTCCATGTCGGTGCGCCGCAACAGCTCGAAGCTCTCACGGAGCTCCTCGTCGGCCCTCGTACGGGCCGTGATGTCGAACAACGCGCCCTGCCAGTAACGCGGCCTCCCATCCGGGTCGTCGACGCGGACGGACTCTTCCTGGATCCAGAGCGTCCGGCCGTCCTTCGCGACGGCTCGGTACTCGGCGCTGAAAGGGGTGCCCTGCTCGTCCGCCCGGAGGCCGAGCTTGATGATCCGCTCGCGATCGTCCGGGTGCAGGATGCGGTCTGCCCAAAGCGACGGATCTCCCAGCCACTCCTCGACCGTGTATCCGAGGATGGTCTGCAGCTTGGGGCTTACGTAGAGGGGCCGGATGTCGTCGGGTCCGGGCCCGGTGATCTCGTCGATGTACGTGATGGCCGGGAGGCGTTCGACCAGCGTTCGATACCTGGTCTCTGCGTCTCGCGCCTCGCGGACCAGCTCGCCCAGGCGGCCGTGGAAGTCGAGCAGCAACGCAAGCACGAGCCCCACGGTCGAGATGCCTCCCGCGGTCCGGATCCCGGACACGAACTCCGCAGGAAGCTCTGGCCCGACCGAGACCAGCCGCGCGACCAAGAGGGTGGTCGCGGTCCATGCGAAACAGGCCCCGAAGATCGTCCAGTGTCGGGCTTGGCCCGCGTACAGGACCGAGGTGAGGGAGATGAGCAGGGAGACGCTCACTGGAACGAGCGCGATATCGGGCATCGCGAGCGTGACCACCGTTCCCATCACCAACAGTGAACCCCACAGCATGGTGAGCGCCGAGCGCGAACGCCCCAGGTCGACCAGACGTCGACCGATCAAACAGGCGACGCCGGTGGCGGCGGTCGCGGACGCGGTCGCGATCAGCCAGCCGCTGTGGAGCGCCACGGCGCCTGCGGTGCCGCTGGTCGCGAAGCCGAAGGCAAGGAGTCCGATCCACCCGAGCAGGCGGTGGAGGTTTCGATCGGACACACCCTCCGGTACCTCGACGTCCCGGATGCGCTCGACCACCTGAACGGACTCGCCCGCCCCATGCGGACGGTCGAGCGGAACGGTCATGGCCGGGCTCCTCCTCGCTCGGACGAACCATCCATGGCATCGGCGGGGTGCGCGGTCGCCTGTAGCTCACGGGATCCTTGCTCTCGGGGTTGCGGTCGCAGGCGAAGTGTCGATGGGCCGGGCCCCCGGGGCACATGCGATATGGTCGGGTCGATGGCCGGGACGGAGGCCCCGCACGGGCTGGACGACTTGTCGGACGAGGAGCGGGCCGTGCTCGAGCGGGTGGTCGATGTCCTACGGCGCCTGCGGTTCGGCACCGTCCTGCTCGTGGTTCAGGACGGCAAGGTCGTCCAGATCGAGATGGCGGAGAAGATCCGGCTGCGATAGCAACGCGCGCCCTGGGTTGGAGGCTCCGAGGCTCGGTGCCTTGACGAGGCCGGGCCTGAGCGGGTAGCGTGAAGCCCGCTCGGCCGACCGGACGACCGGAGGCCGGGGTCCCATCGGAAGCGATTGCCTTTCGATTGACCGGACAACCGGAGATCGAGGCTCACTCGGTCATGCCCGAGAACCCGGACCATCGAAAGGAGCCGAGATGCGGCCTCGCCCATTCCGGTCGGTATCCCGCCTGATCGTCGCTCTGGTTCCGCTCGCCCTCGTCGCCTCGGCGTGCGGCGGCGGATCCTCGCCCGGATCGAACACCTCCCGCGGTCCGTGCACGCCGGCCAAGACGCCGGTCATCAACTTCGCCGCCTACAGCACGCCCCGCGAGGTCTACGGCCAGGTCATCCCCGCCTTCCAGTCCATGTGGAAGGAGGAGCACGACGGGCAGTCGGTGATCTTCCAGGAGTCCTATGCCGGCTCCACGACGCAGGCGCAGAACGTCATCGCCGGCTACCCCGCGGACGTCGTGGCGCTGTCGCTCGCACCCGATGTGGACGCGATCAAGGATGCGGGCCTGATCACGCACGACTGGACGCAGGCGCCCGACGGCGGCATGGTCTCGACCTCGGTCGTGGTCTTCGACGTCCGGCCCGGCAACCCGCTCGGCATCAAGGACTACGACGACCTGACCAAGCCGGGCGTTCAGATCCTCACCCCCGACCCCGCACAGAGCGGCGGTGCGCGCTGGAACCTCGTGGCGGCCTGGGGCGCGGCCCTCCGCGGGTACGCCGGCGTGCGGAAGGGCGACGAGGCCGGGGCGGCCGAGCTCCTCAAGGGGATTTTCGAGAACGTGCTCACGCTCGACAAGAGCGCCCGAGACTCGATCCAGAACTTCGAGTCCGGCAACGGCAACGTCGCGATCACCTACGAAAACGAGGTCAAGACCGCGCAGGAGGCGGGCCTTCCGGATGAGGCCGTGTACCCGCCGTCCACCGTCCTCATCCAGAACCCGGTCGCAGTGGTGGACAAGAACGCCGAGGCGCACTGCGTGCTCGACATCGCCAACGCGTTCGTCGATTTCCTGCACACTCCCGAGGTCAAGCAGATGTACCTGGAGGCCGGGTACCGGTCGACCGATCTCGCGCTCGCGAAGAAGGGCGATCCCAAGCTCGGCTACCCGCCGATCGGGGATCTGTTCACGGTCGACGACTTGGGCGGCTGGCCGGCGCTCGACCAGAAGCTGTTCGGCCCCGACGGGATCGCGACGACGGCCCTCGCCGAGGCCCAGGGCTGAGCCGAGATCGACGATGGTGAGCGCCGCGCGGGCGACCGGACGGAGGTGGTCCCTCTCCTCGCGGGCGGCCGCGCGACTTCGGCACCGGAGCCTGCGCGCCGCCGCCGTCGTGTACTTGGGGTTGATGATTGCGCTTCCCGCGGCGGTCGTGATCGACGAGGGCTTCGCCCGCGGCCTCAGCGACCTTCGGGACGGGCTGGCCTACCCCGGCGCGGCGGAGGCCGTCTGGTTGACGCTGGCCACGTCGACGGCGGCGGCGGTGGTCAACGCGGTGTTCGGAACGATCATCGCCTACGTGCTCGTGCGGTTCCGCTTCCCGGGCCGCCGGCTGCTCGGGGCTCTCGTGGACCTCCCGCTCGCCATCCCGACGCTCGTGACCGGCGTGATGCTCGTCGCGCTCTACGGTCCCGCGTCGCCGATCGGGCGGGCCCTCGAAGGGGCGGGGATCGAGGTGGCGTTCGCCCGGCTCGGGATCCTGCTGGCGCTCCTCGTCGTGACCCTTCCGTTCGTCGTTCGAGCCGTCCAGCCCGTGCTCCTCGAGCTCGACCCGGCCGAGGAGGAGGCGGCCGAGACCCTCGGCGCCAGCGGCTGGACGACGTTTCGCCGGATCGTGCTCCCGGCGATCCGCCCCGCGATCGCGGCGGGGGCGCTTCTCGTGTTCGCGCGCTCGCTCGGAGAGTTCGGGAGCGTCGTGATCGTCTCCGGCAACATCACCGGACGAACCCTGACCGCGCCGGTCCTGATCTTCCAGCTCGCGTCCCAGTTCAAGCCCGAGCAGGCGGCGGCCGTCGCCTCGGTTCTGTTCGCGATCTCCTTCGGCACGGTGTTGATCACCACGCGACTCGCGCGCGGGCGAAGAGGGGGACAGCCGTGAGCGCCGGGTTCGCCATCCGGCGGGGCGGCGATCGGGACGCGATGTTTCGCAGGCGGCGCCGCGCTGCCGTGCTGCGCGGGATGCTGGTCGCGCTCTGCGTGCTGTACCTCGCGGTGCTCCTCCTCGCGCCGCTCGCCGGCGTCGTCTGGCAGGCGCTCCGGCCCGGGTGGCGGGTCCTGGGCGACACGTTCACCCGATCCGATGTGGTGCACGCCTTCACCCTGACCGCCGTGATCGCGCTGATCACCGTGGCCGTCACCACCGCGTTCGGCGTGGTCGTCGCGTGGGTGCTGGTACGGCAGCGCTTCCGCGGCCGGGCGTTCCTGAACGCCCTGGTCGATCTGCCGTTCGCGCTCTCGCCCGTGACGGTCGGCCTGGCCTGCGTGCTGCTGTTCGGGCGGGGCGGGTGGTTCCACGACTTCTTCGCCGCGCGCGGGATCCAGATCATCTTCGCCCTGCCATCGATGGTCCTCGTGACGATCTTCATCAGCGTCCCGTTCACGATCCGCGAAGTGCAGCCCGTGCTCGAGGAGATCGGAGTCGAGGAAGAGGACGCGGCCCGGACGCTCGGTGCCTCGGTGATGCAGACGTTCCTCCGGGTCACGCTCCCGAACATCCGGCGGGGCCTTCTCTACGGGATCGCGCTGTCCGCCGCGCGTGCGATCGGCGAGATCGGTGCGGTGCTGGTGGTCAGCGGACTCATCCAGGGCCGTACCGAGACCGCGACGCTCTACATCTACCGGGCGATGGAGGAGCGGCAAACGGCCTCGGCGTACGTCGTGGCCCTCACCCTTGCCGGCGTGTCGGTCCTGATCCTCGCGGCGATCGAGTGGGTCAAGCGCAAGCGGACCAGGGAGGACGAAGCATGAGCGAGCTCATCCGTGTCGAGAACCTCACCAAGCGCTTCGGCGACTTCGAGGCCGTTCGAGATGTGACGTTCACCGCCGAGGCCGGCAGCATCACGGCTCTTCTCGGCCCCAGCGGCTCGGGCAAGAGCACCGTGCTGCGGATGATCGCCGGACTCGAGACGCCGACGCGGGGTCGCATCTGGCTGGGCCAGGAGGAGCAGACGCACACGAGCGTGCAGGAGCGGCGGGTTGGGTTCGTGTTCCAGCACTACGCGCTGTTTCGGCACCTGACCGTGTGGCAGAACGTGATGTTCGGCCTCGCGGTGCGCCGGATGTCAAAGCGCGAGCGGCGCGCCAGGGTCGAGGAGCTGCTCGAGCTCGTGCAGCTCGGCCCCTTCCGCGATCGCTACCCCGATCAGCTCTCGGGGGGTCAGCGCCAGCGGGTCGCCCTCGCGCGCGCCCTCGCGCCCCGCCCGAACGTGCTGCTGCTGGACGAGCCGTTCGGAGCCCTCGACGCTCGGGTCCGGCAGGACCTGCGACGGTGGCTCGACAACCTGCATCGCGAGCTCGGCGTGACCAGCCTGCTCGTCACGCACGATCAGGACGAGGCGCTGGAGCTCGCCAACCGCCTGGTCGTGATGCGCGAGGGCCGGATCGAGCAGGTGGGAACGCCCAACGAGATCTACAACGAGCCCGCCACGCCGTTCGTCGCCGGCTTCGTCGGCAGCGCGAACGTGCTGCACGGGCACGTGATCGACGGCCACATGGAGTTCGGGGAGCATCGTGTGCCGATCGCGAACGACCTTGCCGACGGGATCGACGCGCGCGCGTTCGTCAGGCCGCACGACGTGCGCGTGCGAGCGGGCGGTAGCGGCGGAGGGAGCGGCACCGCGCGGGCCACGGTCGAGCGCATCGTGACCCTCGGGTGGCTCTCCCGCGTGGTGCTCCGGCTCGGCGACGGTCAGGCGATCGTGGCCGAGCTGCCGAGCGACGAGCTGTGCGATGTCGGGCTGGGAGATGTGGTGGCGGTGGACGTCCGCCGCGCCCTCGCGTTCCGGGCCTCCGACGTCGGCCGGTTGGCGGAGTTCGCGAGCGTGGAGTCCTGAGCATCTCGGTCGATGCATGATGAGCGCGTGATCCGGCGGCGACACGGGTCGGGGCTCCCGCGGGCGGTGGCGCTCGCGGTCGCGCTTGCGGTGCTGGGGGCGGGGTGCGCGAGCTCCGCCGCCCGTGCACGGGGCAGCGCGGAAGTCCTGCGCCTCGGGGTGTTCGCCACGCTCTCGCACGCCCCGGCCATCGTCGGTATCGCCTCCGGGATCTTCGCCCGTGAGCTCGCACCGACTCGGGTGGAAGTGCACGTGTTCGGCTCGGGCGTCGATGCCGGGGTCGCGCTCCTCGCGGGCTCGATCGATGCCGCCTACCTGGGGCCGTGGCCGGCGGTGTCCCTCTTCGTCCGGTCGGGGAAGGTGGCGGTCGTTTCGGGGGCCGCGCTCGGCGGGGCCTCGCTGATCGTTCGGCGGGGCCTCGGGATCGCGTCCCGTGAGGACCTGCGCGGCCGGAAGGTCGCCGTGCCGGCGATCGGCAACTCCCAGGACCTCGCGCTGCGGACCTGGCTCCACGGCGGAGGTCTGCGGGCCACCGACGAGGGCGGCGATGTCTCGATCACGGAGGTGGAGAGCCCCCGACTCCTCCAGCTCTTCCGCGCCGGACGCTTGGACGGGGCGTGGGCGCCGGAGCCGTACGCGACCTGGCTCGTTCGGGCGGGTGTGGCCGACGAGCTCGTGAACGAGTCCTCGCTGTGGCCGGGCGGCCGCTTCCCGAGCGCGGTGCTCGTGGTCTCGGCCGGCTATCTCGATGCGCACCCGGGCGTGGTGGAGCGTCTGGTGCGCGCAAACGTCGACTCGATCCGCTTTCTGCGGGAGTTCCCCGAGATCGCCAAGAGCGAGCTGGAGCGGGCGCTCGTTCGCGACGGGGCTCCGGCTCTGCCGGCGCGGGTGATCGCTGCGGCGTGGCGGCGCGTGACGTTCACCTGGGACCCTCTCCCCTCGGCTCTCGAGTCCGTGGCCCGGGACGCCGCGGCCCTCGGCATCCTGTCGCTCCCGCCTCGAGGGCTCGCCGGACTCGAGCGCCTTGACGCCCTGGAGTCCGTCCTGGACGATGAGGGCCTTCCGCCGCTCGAGATCGGAACGACCATGGGGTCCACGTGAGCTCGGTGCCGTCGCTGCGCGTGGTGGGGCGACCCGAGCCGACCTCGCCGAAGCTATCCCTCCGCTCGGTTTCGAAGACCTACCGGCAGTCGAGCGGGGAGCTCGTCCGGGCACTCGACGACGTCACGCTGGACGTCGCCCCCGGGGAGTTCGTGTGCCTGGTCGGCCCCTCCGGGTGCGGCAAGTCGACGCTGCTCGACCTGATCGCCGGGCTCGAGCGCCCCGACGCGGGCCAGGTCCTCATGAACGGGCGCCCGATCGCGGGCCCCGGCCCAGACCGGGCGGTGCTCTTTCAGGAGCCGACGTTGTTCCCGTGGATGAGCGTGATCCGCAACCTCGAGTTCGCGCTCGGCCTGACCGGCGTGCCGAAGGCCGACCGTCGGGAACTTGCCATGCACTGGCTGAGCAAGGTGCACCTGTCGGCGTTCGCGAGCGCCCAGCCGCACGAGATCTCACCCGGGATGCGCCAGCGGGCGGTCCTCGCCCGGGCGCTCGCCTGCCAGCCGGAGGTGCTGCTTGCCGACGAGCCGTTCGGGGCGCTGGACGCGCAGTCGCGCGAGGTGCTGCAGCGGGAGCTGCAGACGGTGTGGCTCGAGACGCGGAACACCTTCGTCTTCGTGACCCACAACGTGCGCGAGGCGGTGTTCCTCGCGGATCGCGTGGTGCTGATGTCGGCGCGTCCAGGGACGCTCGTCGCCGAGCACCGGATCTCCTCGCCGCGGCCTCGCTCGTTCGAGGACGTGCTCCTGGCGAAGGTCGTCGTCGACGTCCACGACCATCTGCTGAAGGAGGTGCAGAAGGTTGTCGCGACCGAGGAGGGCGTTCGGCCAGGTCTGGCCTAGGGTCGCGATCCTTGTCGTTCTCGTCCTGGCCTGGTGGGCCGTCTACGCCACCGGCTTGTGGGATCGCGTGCTCCTGCCCTCCCCGGCCAGCGTGTGGACCGCCCTCTGGTCGAATCTGTCGGGCGCGGGCGGGCTGCTCGTGGCCGCCGAGCGCAGCGCGCTCCGCCTGTTCCTCGGCCTCGCGGCGGCGGCGGTGATCGGCACGCCGATCGGGCTTGCGATGGCCGCCTCGAAGATCGTGCAGCGAAGCATCGGCAGCCTGATGGTGGGCCTGCAGGCGCTTCCCTCGATCGCCTGGCTGCCGCTTGCCACCCTCTGGTTCGGCATCACGGAGCGGGCCGTGTTCTTCGTGGTCGTGATGGGAGCGACTCCCGCGGTGGCGATTGCCACGGCGGCGAGCGTCCGGCTGGTTCCCCCGACGCTGATCCGCGCGGCGCGCACGCTCGGGTCGAGGGGCGGACGGCTGTACGTTCGCGTGGTGCTCCCCGCCGCGGTCCCCGGATACATCGCCGGGCTTCAACAGGCCTGGGCGCTCGCCTGGCGTGCCCTCATGGCGGCGGAGCTCATCGTCACCGGGGCACGCGGGCTCGGCCACTTCCTCGAGCGAGCGGGCGCCGTCTTCGACACGCCGCTGATGCTCGCGACGATGGTGGCGATCATGCTGGTCGGCATCGGGGTCGACGGGGTGTTCACCCTCGTCGATCGGCGGGTTCGCAGCCGTCGGGGACTCATCCCGTCCGGGTGAGCCACCTGAACGCGGTCGCGCGTCCACCGCGAGCGGCCGCGGCAGCGAGCCCGCTGGCTCAGTCGACGACGCCGGCGCGCTGGAGGGCGAGCGAGCGCGTTCGGTCCGTCAGCTCTCGAAGAGCTGGGGTGAAGCGCGGCCGAAGCGGGATCGGGTCGTGAACCCGCTTGGCTTCCTCGGGAACCCGGACCAGGTCGGTCTCGAACAGCCGGCGGGCGAGATCGAGAGGGCGTGGGGGCTCGGTGCGCACGCCGCCTGACATCACCGGCACGAGCAGCGGCTCCGTTCCCGGCGGCGGGGGCTCGTCGCGCAGGCCGATGAGGTCTCCCTCGGGTCCGCGGAACACCTGTTTGCGTCCCGGCTCGGTTGCCTTGTCCTCGGAGAGCTTGAGCACCGGCCGGCCCTCGTACTCGACGAGCTTGTACACCGAGTCAAGGTACGGAGCGTCGGCGGACACCCCCATCTTCGTACCGATCCCGAACGCGTCGATCGGGGCGCCCGCGGCGACCAACCGGTCGACGTCGTTCTCGTCGAGGCCGCCGCTCGCGAGGATCCGCACCTTGGACAGCCCCGCCCGATCCAGGATGGTGCGCGCGGCACGGGAGAGCTCGTCGAGGTCGCCGCTGTCCAGGCGGATGCCCAGCCGGCTCGAGTTCTCGAGCCCGAGGCGGCGGATGACCTCGATCGCCGTTTTGACGCCGTTCGGGGTGTCGTACGTGTCGACCAGGAAGACCGTGCGGTCCGGGAAGTCCTCGGCGAAGGCGCGAAAGGCGTCCGCCTCGGTCGGGAACGACTGCACGTAAGAGTGGGCCATCGTCCCCGAGGCCGTGAGGCCGTACCGTCGGGCCGCCTCGACGTTGCTCGTCGCGACGAACCCCACCATGGCGGTGGTCCGCGCGACGGCCATCGCGGCGTCGGCGCCCTGCGTCCGGCGGAAGGCGAAGTCCACCAGCGCCCGGTCCCGGGCCGCCATCCGAACCCGCGCCGCCTTCGAGGCGATGGTGGTCTGGAACGTGATCTGGTTGAGCAGGTACGTCTCGACGAGCTGCGCGAC
The DNA here is from genome assembly GCA_021325015.1 of Actinomycetota bacterium. Classification (GTDB taxonomy): domain Bacteria; phylum Actinomycetota; class UBA4738; order UBA4738; family HRBIN12; genus JAJPHY01. Next base: position 22,756 of record JAJPHY010000150.1, read on the forward strand.
CGCGATCGGGGCCGTGATCTCGAGGAGCGGCTCGTCGGCGAAGACGATCCGGCCCTCGGGGACGGCCCAGACGTCGCCGGTGAACCGGAGCTCGCGGAAGGCCTCGACCACCTCGTCGTCGTAGCCGAGCTCGTCGGCCAGGTACCGAAGGTCCTCGTCCTCGAATCCAAAGCGCTCGAGGAACTCGAGGCAGGGCTCGAGCCCGGCGGCGACCAGGAAGCCGCGGTTCTGGGGCAGGCGGCGAACGAACAGGCTGAACGTCGCCGGGCCCTCCATCCCCCGGCGGAGGTAGCTCGCCGCCATGTTGAGCTCGTACAGGTCGGTCAGGAGCGCGCCCGGCATGGCTACAGGCTACGCGAAGGCGACTCGCGGGACGTAGGGCCCGGGGGGGTCGTGCCCTTCGTCCGTAGGGACCCTCCCGCGCGAACGAGAGGCTATGGGGCAGGAGGTGGCGCATGCGGTTCCTCGATCACCAGGGATTCGAGCGACTCCTCGCCACCCTCGCCGACGACGGCTACGAGCTCGTCGGCCCCACCGTTCGCGACGGAGCCATCGTGCTGGATCGCATCGAGGGAGCAGACGACCTTCCGCGCGGCGTGGGCGAGGAGCAGGGCCCGGGCTCCTACCGGCTGACCTCGCGTGGGGACGGCAGGTACTTCGCGTGGGCCCACGGCCCCGACTCGGCCAAGCGGTTCCTGTTTCCCGCCCGCGAGCTGCTCGCGCGGATGCGACGCGAGGGGGGCGCGTTCGCGGTCGAGACCGCGCCGGACGAGCGGCCGATCGCGTTCGTCGGACTCCGCTCCTGCGACCTGCACGCGGTGGCGGTGCAGGACCGGGTGTTCATGCACGCCGACCCGGGGTACCGCCGCCGGCGCGAGGCGGCGGTGTTCGTGGGCGTGGACTGCGCGGAGCCGGGCGCCACCTGCTTCTGCGCCTCGATGGGAACCGGACCGCGGTGCACCGAGGGCTTCGACGTCGCCCTCACCGAGCTCGAGGGCGGGTTCGTCGTCCAGGCGGCGACGCCGACCGGCGAGGCGCTCCTGGCTCGGATCGAGACCCGCGAGGCGACCGAGGCCGAGGTCGAGGCGGTCGCCGAGACCGAACGGACCGCGGTCGCCGCCATGGGACGGCAGATGGACGAATGGGACATGCCGGCCCTGCTGTACCGAAACCGGCTGCACCCCCGCTGGAAGGAGGTCGCCTCCCGGTGCCTGGCCTGCGGGAACTGCACGTCCGTGTGTCCCACCTGCTTCTGCCACGACATCGTGGACGGGGTGAGTCTTTCGGGCGACGTCGCGACCCGGACCCGGGAGTGGGCCTCGTGCTTCTCTGAGGAATACAGCTGGGCGGCCGGGGCGGTCGTGCGCGCGAGCCGCGAGTCCCGCTACCGGCAGTGGCTCACGCACAAGTTCGCGTCGTGGATCGATCAGTTCGGCACCTCCGGGTGTGTCGGCTGCGGCCGCTGCATCACCTGGTGCCCGGTCGGCATCGACGTCACCGAGGAGGTCGCCGCGATCCGCGCGACCGACGGGGAGGTGGAGGTGGTGACCTCGTGAGCCTGCAGAGCGCTCCCGCCGGGCCGCCGCTCGACCCCGAGGGACCGCCGGCGCGGATCGCGGTCATCACGCGCATCGTGCCGGAGACTCCCGACTCCTCGACCTACTGGGCCCGGTTCCGCGTCGGCGAGGGCGAGGGGTACTCGTTCGAGCCCGGTCAGTTCAACATGCTGTACCTGTTCGGGATCGGCGAGGTCGCGATCTCCATCTCGTCCGACCCCTCGCACCCGCAGCTCCTCGGGCACACGGTCCGCTCGGTCGGACGCGTGACCAACGCGTTCCGCAACCTCCGGCCCGGCGACGAGATCGGGATCCGTGGCCCGTTCGGCCGACCCTGGCCGCTGGACAGCGCCCGCGGCGGCGACCTCGTGGTCGTGGCCGGCGGCGTCGGCATCTGCCCGGTGCGACCCGCGATCGAGTACGCGATGCGCCACCGCGAGCAGTTCCGCCGGCTGGTGCTGCTGATGGGCGCGCGCGAGCCGAGCCTGTTCCCCTACAAGGAAGAGCTCGAGAAGTGGGTCGCCCAGATGCGGCGGATCGGCGTCGAGCTCCACCTCACGGTCGACCAGGCCGACGCCGATTGGAAGTACGACGAGGGCGTCGTCACCACGCTGTTTCCCAAGGCGAACCTCGAGCCCGACCGCACGACCGCGTTCATCTGCGGACCCGAGATCATGATGTGGTTCGCGGCGCGGGGGCTCCTCGAGGTGGGCGTGCCCCCACAGCGGGTCCACGTCTCGCTCGAGCGACACATGCAGTGCGGCGTGAAGCTGTGCGGGCACTGCCAGATGGGACCCAAGTTCGTCTGTCAGGACGGACCGGTCTTCCGATGGGACGAGGTCGGTGAACTCCTGGAGGTGCGAGAGCTGTGAGGGAGCGCGCCAAGCCACGCGTCGCGGTCTTCAAGATGGCCTCCTGCGACGGCTGCCAGCTCCAGCTGCTCGACGCCGAGGAGGCGCTCCTCGAGCTCGCCGGCGCGATCGACATCGTGAACTTCGCGGAGGCGTCGTCCCACATCGAGCCCGGTCCCTACGACGTCACGCTCGTCGAGGGCTCGGTGTCCACGCCCGAGCTCGAAGAGCAGGTCAAGCAGATCCGGGACCAGTCGCGGGTGCTGATCACGATCGGGGCGTGTGCTACCTCGGGCGGCGTGCAGGCGCTCCGCAACCTCGCTGACACCGAGGCGTTCGTCCGGACCGTCTATCCCACGCCCGCCTACGTGAAGACCCTCGAGCGCTCGCACCCGATCTCGGACTTCGTGAAGGTCGACTACGAGCTCACCGGGTGCCCGATCGATCGCGGTGAGTTGCTCGGGGCCCTCTCGGCCCTGCTCGCGGGCTCGGCGCCGAGGCTCTCCACCTCGCCGGTCTGCGTCGAGTGCAAGCGGCGTGGCTACGTGTGTGTGGTCGTGGCGAGGGGCGAGCCCTGCCTGGGTCCGGTCACCCGGACCGGATGCGGCGCGCTCTGCCCCGCGTTCGGCCGCGGCTGCTACGGATGCTTCGGCCCGTCGCAACCCCCGAACACCGAGGCGCTCGCGAAGCGGTTCATCGCGCTCGGGCTCACCCCCAAGCAGGCGGCCGACAAGTTCCGGTTCATCACGGGATGGGCGCCCGCGTTTCGCGAGGCCGCCGACAGGCTGGAGCGGGGGCCTCGATCGGCGAAGGAGGGAGCGACGCCATGACGCACCGTTCGGTCGAGGTTCCGGTCATCGCCCGCGTCGAGGGGGAGGGGGCGCTGCACATCACCGTCGAGGATCGCGAGATCAGCGACCTGCGGCTCGAGATCTACGAGCCCCCGCGGTTCTTCGAGGCGTTTCTGGTCGGCCGGTCCTACGCGGAGGTTCCCGACATCACGGCGCGGATCTGCGGGATCTGTCCGGTCGCCTACCAGATGAGCTCGATCCACGGGCTCGAGCGGCTCTTCGACGTACGGCTCCCGGCCGGGATTCGGGAGCTTCGGCGACTCCTGTACTGCGGGGAGTGGATCGAGAGCCACGTCCTCCACGTCTTCCTGCTCGCTGCGCCGGACTTCCTGGGCTTCGAGAACGCGATCGAGATGGCCAAGGCAGCGCCCGACCTCGTCAAGAAGGCGCTCGAGATCAAGCGGATCGGCAACGACCTGATGGCGGCGATCGGTGGGCGCGAGATCCACCCGGTCTCGCCGCGGGTCGGCGGCTTCTCGAGGGCCCCGCGGAGACGCGAGCTCGAGCCGTTCCTCCCGCGCCTCGAGTGGGCGTTGGGGGAGCTGCCGGGCATCGCGGACTTCGTCGCCGGACTGCCGCACCCCTCGCTTCCCAGACCGGCCGAGATGGTCTCGCTCGTGCACCCGGATGAGTACCCGATGAACGAGGGGCACCTCGCCTCCACCGGCGGCCGGTCGTTCGACGCCACCACGTTCGAACAGGTCACGGACGAGATCCACGTCGAGCACTCCAACGCGCTCCACTCTGTGATGACGGAGACCGAGACGCCGTACGTCGTCGGCCCGCTCGCGCGGGTGAACCTCAACGCCGACCGGCTGACGCCGGTCGCCCGCGAGTGCATGGAGCGCACCGGCCTGTCGATTCCCGAGTCCGACCCCTTCTTCTCGATGGCCGCCCGAGTGGTGAAGACCGCCGTCGCGATCGAGGAGGCCATCCGGATCCTGGAGGGGTACGCCCCCCCCGGGCCGTCGATGGCCGAGGTGACGCCCCGCGCGGGTCGCGCGACCTGGGTCACCGAGGCACCGAGGGGCATCCTCTACCACCGCTACGACGTCGAGGCGGACGGGACGATCCGGGAGGCGAAGATCGTTCCGCCGACGTCGCAGAACCTCCGGCACATGGAGGAGGACCTGCGGCTGTTCCTCCCCGGGGCCCTCGACCGACCGGACGAGGAGCTCACGAGGATGTGCGAGATGGTCGTTCGCAACTACGATCCGTGCATCTCGTGCGCGACCCACTTCCTCCGGCTGGACCTCCGGCGGGTCTGAGCGGCCCGATCCGGGTCCGGGTCGTCGGCTGCGGGAACCCCAGCGCGGGCGATGACGCCGTCGGTCTGATCGCCGTCCGGGAAGTCCGGTCCGAGCTGGAGACCCTGCCGGGGGTCGAGGTCGTGGAGGCCGGCCCGGCGCTGAACGTCGTGCACCTCCTCGAAGGGGTTGACGCCGCGGTGGTGGTGGACGCCGTGCGCTCGCCGCAGGGACGGCGCTCGGCTGGGGAGATCGTGCGCGCGGAGGCCGGACCCGACGGGCTCCCGGCCGACGTCGCAACGTCCCTGTCCTCCCACGGGTTCGGTCTGGCCGAGGCGGTGGCTCTGGCGGGGGCGCTGGGCCATGTCCCACGGATCGTGTTCCTTGGGGTGGAGGTCTCCGACGTCGCCGTCGGACGACCGCTGTCGGCGGCCGTCGCGGGGGCGCTCCCCCGGCTCGTGGAGCTCATCCGCGCCGAGACCAGGGCGTTCGTGAGGACCCTAGGGTCCTGACCCCAGGTCTCCTACTACCCGTCCCAGCGGCGCGCGGGTCGAATCGCACAAGCGAAGATCCGCCGGCGGACGCACGCTGAGGCTGTTGGACGTTCGCCGGGGGAAGTGCCTCCACCGGGGAACGTCCGGCAGGAGGCGGACATGCCCGTAGACGCTGTCCTCACGACGAGGGACCCCGAGGTCGACCGGCCCCCCGGCCGTCCCGCACCGAGGTCCGGAAACCGCACCAAGCGAACGAAGTGGCGGCCGGTCAAGGACCAGTCGAAGTTCGAGGCCCAGCTCGACCCCGGCTTTGCCGCGGAGATCGCGGCCGAGGTCGAGGGCGGCGAGCGGCTCCACCAGTGTATCCAGTGTGGAACGTGCAGCTCGGTCTGCCCGCTCAGCGCCTACATGGACCTGACGCCCCGCCGGCTGATCGCGATGACGCGAGCCGGCGCGCGAGACGACGTCGTGCACAGCATGACGCCCTGGGTGTGCGCGTCGTGCTACGCGTGCACGGTGGAGTGCCCGAAGCAGATCCCGATCACGGAGATCATGCACGCGCTTCGCCGCATCTCGCTCCGCGAGATCACCTATCCGAAGCGGTTCACCACCCCGGTGATGACCAAGGCGTTCGTCGACATGATCCAAGATCGCGGTCGAAGCACGGAGTCGTGGATCTCGATGAAGCTGTACCTGCGGACCAACCCGGCGCTGCTGGTCAAGAACGCCGCGATCGCCGGACGCCTGTTCCGCCAGGGACGGCTCGGAGTCAGGCGAGCGCGCATCAACGGGCGAGACGAGCTCCGCGCCCTGCTGAAGGCGGTGTCGGCATGACGACCATCACGTACACGTACTACCCGGGCTGCTCGGCAGAGGGTGTTGGGCGTGCCTTCACGGAGTCCCTGTATGCGGTGTTCGAGCATCTGGGCACCGGGTTGAGGGAGCTGGAGGACTGGAACTGCTGTGGTGCCACCGCATGGCCTTCGGTCGATCAGAGCCAGGCGTACGCGCTCTCGGCCCGGAATCTCGCGTTGGCCGAGGAACGGGCCCCCGGCGCGGATCCGGCGGACGTGGTTGCCTCGTGCACCGGCTGTTACCGAGCGTTGCTCAAGGCCCAGGAGGCCCTCGGCGCATCGACCCCGACCTCCGACAGGCTGCGGAACGCGCTCGCCGCGATCGGACTGGACTTCCAAGGTCGGGCGCGGGTCCGTCACCCCGTGGACATCCTGCTGAACGAGATCGGCCTCGATCGGATCCGTGAGGCGGTCGTCCGGCCACTCCAGGGTGTCAGGGTCGCTTCCTATTACGGCTGCCAGCTGGTGCGGCCGTTTGCGACCTTCGACGACCCCCGGAACCCGACGTCGATGGACCGACTGGTCGCGGCGGTGGGCGCCGAGCCCGTGGATTGGCCGCTGAAGGCGCGGTGCTGCGGCGGATCGTGTTATTGCGGTGGGCCCGTCATCGGCGCGATGCCGGAGGCCACGATGCAGCTCTCGTACGCGCTGCTGCGCGAGGCCTCCAAACGCGGCGCCGACGTCGTGGTCACCATCTGCCCCCTGTGTGAGTTCAACCTGGAGGGGTTCCAGGGCCGGATGGCCAGGCGATTCGGCCACCCGCTGGACATGCCGACCGGGTTCCTCACCCAGCTGATGGGGATCGCCATGGGCATCGACGAGACGCGGCTGGGACTCCATCGGTTGCTGCGGTGGCGACTCCCCGAGGCCGCCGAGTCGGGACCGGCGACGGCCGGAGGACGGCCGCGCCGCGAGCCAGCTGCGGTGGGCGCATCGACCCATCCAGAGGGAGGCGGCGATGCCTGAGGGCGGGCTCAACCCCAAGGCCGTCTCGACCGACGGCGGTCCGAGGATCGGCGTGTACGTCTGTCACTGCGGCCTGAACATCGCCGGCAAGGTCGACGTGAAGGCCGTGGTCGAGTTCGCGGCATCGCTCCCGCACGTGACGGTCGCGCGCGACTACAAGTTCATGTGCTCGGACCCGGGCCAGGAGCTGATTCAGCAGGACCTGCGGGACGGTCTGGTGAACCGCGTCGTGGTGGCCTCGTGCTCGCCGCTCATGCACGAGGCCACGTTCCGCCGCGCCACGGCGGCCGGGGGGGAGAGCCCCTCGCACGTCCAGATGGCGAGCATCCGCGAGCACGTGTCCTGGGTCACGGCGGACGGCGACGACGCGACCGAGAAGGCCAAGGCGCTCGTGGCCGGCGCGGTTCGCCGCGTGGCGCTCCACGAGGTCCTCGAGCCGAGGCAGTCCCCCGTTCGGCCCGACGTGATGGTGGTGGGCGGCGGGATCGCCGGCATCCACGCGGCGTTGACGCTCGCGGACGCCGGCAAGCACGTCTATCTGGTCGAGCGCGAGACGACCATCGGCGGCCACATGGCCAAGTTCGACAAGACGTTCCCAACGCTCGACTGCGCCGCCTGCATCCTCACCCCGAAGATGTCGGCCGTCCGGACTCATCCGAACATCACGCTCTGGACCTACTCCGACGTCGTGAGCGTCGAGGGGTACGCGGGCGACTTCCGGGTCCGCGTGCGCCACCGTCCTCGGTACGTGCGGGAGGACCTGTGCACCGGGTGCCTCGCCTGCATCGACGCGTGCGTCCACAAGCAGGGCAAGTTCGAGGACGAGTGGAACGAGGGCCTGTCCAAGCGCAAGCCGATCTACATCCCCTTCCCACAGGCGACGCCTCCGGTCGTGGTCGTCGACCGCGAGGCGTGCATCTGGTTCAAGACCGGGAAGTGCCCGCGGACGTGCGTGGATGCGTGCGAGCGCGACGCGTTCGACTTCGAGCAGACCGAGACGTTCGACGAGGTCGAGGTCGGTGCGATCATCCTCGCGACCGGGTACCGGACCTTCGACGCGTCCAGGATGCCCGAGTACGGGTACGGCCTCTATCCCAACGTCTACACCAGCCTGGAGGTCGAGCGCCTGCTGAACGCCGCCGGCCCGACGAACGGCGAGATCGTGCTCCGGGACGGCTCGCGCCCGCGCACCGTGGGGATCATCCACTGCGTGGGCTCGCGCGACGCCAAGCACAACCTGTGGTGCTCGAAGGTCTGCTGCATGTACTCGCTCAAGCTCGCGCACATGGTGAAGGAACGCATCGGCGCCGAGGTCTACAACTTCTACATCGACATGCGCACGCCCGGAAAGGGCTACGAGGAGTTCTACGACAAGGTCCTCAGGGAGGGCGTGCACATGGTCCGCGGGCGCGTGGCCGGTGTGACCGACGAGGCGGCCTCGCCCGAGGAGGAGGGCCACCTGGTCATCCGCGCCGAGGATACCCTCATCGGCTCGGTCCGGCGGATCCCCGTCGACATGGTGATCCTCGCGGTCGGGATCGAGCCGCAGCCCGATGCCCAGGAAGTCCGCCGGCTGTTCAACGTCTCGTGCGGCTCGGAGGGCTTCTTCACCGAACGCCACCCGAAGCTCGCCCCCGTGTCGACGTTCACCGACGGCATCTTCCTGGCCGGTGCCTGCCAGGGCCCCAAGGACATCCCCGACAGCGTCGCGCAGGCCGGCGCGGCGGCGGCGGAGGCGCTCGCGATGATCGACCGCGGACACGTCACGCTCGAGTCGAGCACGGCGTTCATCGACGACGCGGCGTGCTCGGGCTGCAAGACCTGCGTCGGCCTCTGCCCGTTCGGCGCGATCGCGTTCGACGAGGACCGGAAGAAGGCCGCCGTCAACGAGGTGGTGTGCAAGGGGTGCGGGATCTGCGTGGGTGCGTGCCCGTCGGGCGCGGCCCAGCAGCACCTGTTCACCGACGCGCAGATCCTCTCGGAGATCGAGGGGGTGCTGGAGTATGTCTGAGACCGACCGCCCCTTCGAGCCCCGGATCGTGGCGTTCTTCTGCACCTGGTGCACGTACACGGCCGCCGACCTCGCCGGGATCTCGCGGATGCAGTACGCGCCAAACGTCCGGGCCATCCGGCTCATGTGCTCGGGCCGGGTCGACCCGCAGTTCGTCCTCGCCGCGTTCCGGGACGGAGCCGACGGCGTGCTGATCGGGGGCTGCCATCCGGGGGACTGCCACTACCAGGAGGGGAACGTCAACGCGCTCCGGCGCTTCGAGCTCCTGCGGCGCATGCTGCGCGACTTCGGAATCGAGGAGGGACGGGTTCGGCTCGAGTGGATCTCCGCCGCCGAGGGCGACAAGGTTCAGCGGGTGTGCAACGAGATGACCGAGCGGGTTCGCGCGCTCGGCCCGCTGCGGCTCGAGCCGGGACCGCGCCGCCGTGTGGGCGTCGGAGTCGTTCCGGTCGGTGCCGCAGAGGCCGCAGCCGGCCCGGCCGCCGGTGAGGCGTCCGAGCCCGTTGGGGTCCTCGAGACGGAAGGTCGTGAGGCGCGATGACCAAGCCGAAGGTCGCGTTCTACTGGTGCGCCTCCTGCGGCGGGTGCGAGGAGGCCGTGGTCGACCTGGCCGAGGACGTGCTCGCGGTGGTGGACGCGGTCGACATCGCGTTCTGGCCGGTGGCGCTCGACTTCAAGGTGTCCGACGTGGAGGCGCTCGCTGACGGAGAGCTCGCCGCCTCGTTCGTGAACGGCGCCATCCGGACCTCCGAGCAGCGCGAGATGGCCGAGCTTCTTCGGCGGAAGTCCGCCGTCGTGGTCGCGTTCGGCGCGTGCGCGTGGCTGGGCGGCATCCCTGGTCTCGCGAACCTGTCGAGCCGGGAGTCGATCCTCGAGTTCGTCTATCGGGGCTCTCCCAGCACGTCGGACGGAGACGGAGTCCGCCCCCAGGAGGAGACCGACGTGCCGGAGGGCCGGCTGCGCCTCCCGCACTTCGACGAGACGGTGCGCACGCTCGACCAGGTGGTCGACGTGGACTACTACCTCCCCGGCTGCCCGCCGCCGGTGGACCTGATCCGTTCCGCGGTGACCGCGCTGGTCGAGGGTCGGCTCCCGGAGAAGGGCTCGGTCCTCGCCCCGGATGTCGCGCTCTGCGCGGAGTGCCCCCGGGCGCAGACCAAGCCGACGGACCTGAAGGTGACCCAGTTCCGACGCCCGCACGAGGTGATCGCCGACCCCGAGACCTGTCTGCTCGCCCAAGGGCTCGTGTGTCTCGGGCCGGCCACGCGATCGGGCTGCGGTGCGCCGTGCACCGCAGCGAACATGCCCTGCACGGGCTGCATGGGCCCCACCAGCCGCGTGATCGACTACGGCGCGAAGGCGCTGTCGGCGATCGCGTCTCTGGTTGCCCCGAGCGACGAGGAGGCCGTCGGCGAGGCGGTCGATCGGCTGGTGGATCCGGTCGGCACGTTCTACCGGTACTCGCTGCCGGCGTCGCTGCTCCACCGCCGCGTCGAACGGGACGCGGCCGGGTCGAGGGGAGGTGGCCAGGGATGGGCTCGGAGATCCTGATCGACCCGATCACCCGCCTCGAGGGGCACGGCCGGATCCATATCTTCCTCGACGACGACGGCGAGGTCGACCGCGCGTACCTCCAGATCCCCGAGCTTCGGGGCTTCGAGACGTTCGCGCGGGGACGCCGGGCCGAGGACATGCCCCAGATCACGTCGCGCATCTGCGGTGTCTGCCCCATGGCGCATCACATGGCGGGGACCAAGACGCTCGACGACCTCTACCACGTCGATCCACCGCCGGCCGCCACGAAGGTTCGGGAGATGGTCTACGACGCGTTCATGGTGGAGGACCACGCGCTCCACTTCTTCTTCCTGGGCGGTCCGGACTTCGTCGTGGGGCCGTCGGCTCCCAAGGCCGAGCGCAACGTGCTCGGCGTGATCGGAAAGGTTGGGCTCGAGGTCGGCAAAGAGGTCATCGGAGTTCGCAAGGAGCTGCGCGGATTGATCTCCGACGCGGCCGGGAAGGTCATCCATCCGGTCTTCGGGCTGCCGGGCGGGATCTCGCAGCCGGTGTCGCCAGAGCTCCGCGACCGGTTCGCCGCGGGTGCGGCCCGCGCGGTCGAGTTCGGGAAGTTCGCGCTCCAGGTGTTCCGCGACGTGGTGCTCTCGAACCGGGAGTACGTCGATCTCGTCACGTCCGAGGCCTACACGCATCGCACCTACTACCTGGGCCTGGTCGACGAGCGGAACCGCGTGAACTACTACGACGGGCGCCTGCGGGTGGTGGACCCGGACGGTGCGGAGCTCGTCACGTTCCCGGCCCGCGAGTATCTCGACCACGTGGCCGAGCACGTCGAGCCCTGGAGCTACCTCAAGTTCTGCTACCTGAGGGACGTGGGGTGGAAGGGCTTCACCGACGGGGTCGACAGCGGCGTGTTCGCGGTCGCGCCGCTCGCCCGCCTGAACGCGTCCGAGGGGATGTCGACGCCGGTTGCGCAGGAAGCTTACGAGGAGCTGTGCTCGACCCTCGGGGGCAAGCCGGTGCACTACACGCTCGCCACGCACTGGGCCCGCCTGGTCGAGCTCGTGAACGCGGCCGAGCGGATGGCCGAGCTCGCCGCCGACCCGGACATCACGAGCCCCGAGGTCCGGAGGATCCCGACCGAGACCCCGACCGAGGGCATCGGCGTCGTCGAGGCACCCCGCGGCACGCTGATCCACCACTACGCCACCGACGAGCGCGGGCTGATCACGCAGGCCAACTTGATCGTCGCCACGCAGAACAACGCGGCCAGGATCGCGCTCTCGGTCGACAAGGCGGCGAAGGCGCTCGTGCACGGCGCGGAGGTCGACGAAGCGCTGCTGAACCGGGTCGAGATGGCCTTTCGCGCCTACGACCCGTGCTTCGGATGCGCGACGCACGCGCTCCCGGGGCAGATGCCGCTGATCGTCGAGGTCCGCGACCCCTCGGGGACGCTCGTACGCGAGCTCCGTCGGGACTGAGGCGAGATGCGCACGCTCGTGCTGGGCCTGGGCAACGAGCTCGCGGGGGACGACGCGGCCGGCCTCCTCGCGGCTCGAGCGGTGCGCGAGGACCTCGAGGGGCTCGCCGACGTGGTCGAGAGCGGGGCGTCGGGCATCGCCCTGATCGAGGAGCTCGCGGGCTACGACCGCGCGGTCGTCGTGGATGCGATCCGGACGAGCCGGCGGCCGCCGGGCGAGGTGGTCGAGCTCGACCTGAGCGACCTGGGACCCCCGGTCGCCCCGAGTCTGCACCAGGCCGGGCTTGCGGAGCTCGCGGCCGTGGCGGCTCGGCTCGGCCTGCCGTTCCCGGCGCGCACGGTGGTGATGGCCGTCGAGGTGGTGGACCCGTACACGATCGGAGGGCCGATGAGCGAACCCGTCCGGCGCGCGCTCCCCGAGCTCGCCCGGCGGATCCGCGTGCAGGTGGAGCGGTGGAGGGATGAGGACGAGGCCGGCGGGGCAGTCGGCGGCGTGGAGGAGCAAGGTGCACGACTACGAGGCCGTTGAGAAGCTGATCGACCGGCTCGTCGAGGGGCTCGGCCCGTTCGATCGCATCACGCGGGTGAGGATCCGCGTGAGCCCGATCTACTCCCCCGACGCGCTCGAGCAGGCCTTCGAGATGGTGACGAGGGACACGCCGCTCGAGGGAGCCGAGCTCGAGATCGAGGGAGCGGGCGAGCAGATGTGCCCGAGCTGCGGGGCCCGCTGGTCGCCGACGCACGACGACCTCGCCGGACCGTGGCTGGTCTGTCCGGAGTGCGCGTCGCGCACCCCGATCGAGTCGACGGGCCTCGCGGTGCTCGAGGTCGTGGACGGGCCCGCTCCGAAGACGGTTTGCTGACCCGCGGCCGGTCCCGCGGGACCTTCGGCCCGGACCGCCTCGGGTCGGGCGGCCCACCCCAGGAGTTTGCCCCTGCGGCACGATGGCCGTGATGGACGTCAGGGCACCCGACCGGACCGAACGACCGACCGCCAGGGACCTCGAGGTTCGGGGCGTCGTGCAGGGGGTGGGCTTTCGTCCGTTCGTGTGGCGGCTCGCCACCCGCCACGGGATCTCCGGCTGGGTGCGCAATCGAAGCGGCGTCGTCGAGATCCACGCCGAGGGACCCGAGCCCGCGCTCGAGGCGTTCTGCGCGGCGATCTCGGCCGAGGCCCCTCCGCTCGCTCGGGTCGAGGACGTGCGCTGGTCGTCCGGGCCGGTCCTGGATCTGTCGGGATTCGAGGTCGATCGGAGCCTGTCCGAGCCCGGAGGCGACCGGCTGGTCTCGCCCGACGTGGCCACCTGCCCGGCATGCCTGAGCGAGCTGTTCGATCCGAACGACCGCCGGTATCGCTACCCGTTCATCAACTGCACCGATTGCGGCCCCCGGTTCACCATCATCGAGAGCCTCCCCTACGACCGCGAGCGGACCAGCATGCGCGCGTTTCCGCTGTGCGAGGACTGCCGGCGCGAGTACCTGGACCCCTCGAACCGCCGTTTCCACGCCGAGCCGGTCGCCTGCCCGGCGTGCGGGCCAACGCTCGAGCTGCGGGACGCCGGCTGGAGGCCGGTCGATGGCGATCCGATCGTGGAGGCGGCCTCGCTCCTGCGTCGCGGCGGGATCGTCGCGGTGAAGGGCCTCGGAGGGTTCCACCTCGCGTGCGACGCGACGAACGACCGCGTGGTCCACGCGCTCCGCGTTCGCAAGGAGAGGCCCGACAAGCCGTTCGCCGTCATGGTCGCCGACGTCGAGCAGGCGCGCGAGCTGTTCGAGCTCACGCCCGAGGAGATCGCGCTGCTCGCCTCGCCGGCCGCCCCGATCGTGCTGGTTCGCGATCTCGGCCGTCTCGCCCCGTCGGTCGCGCCCGGGCACCGGCGCCAGGGCGCGATGCTTCCCTCCACGCCGCTGCACCACCTGCTGCTGCGGGAGGCGGGGGTCCCGCTGGTCATGACCAGCGGGAACCGGAGCGAGGAGCCGATCTGCACCGGAAACGAGGAGGCGCGCGAGCGCTTGTCGGGGGTCGCGGACGCCTTCCTCGTCCACGATCGCGAGATCGTCTCCCGCTACGACGACTCGGTCGCCCACGTGTGGAGGGGCGGGCCGGCGCTGCTGCGACGGGCCAGGAGCTTCGCCCCCTCGCCGCTGGAGCTGCCGGCGCGCGTCCGGCCCACGCTCGGGACCGGCGCGATGCTGAACGGCACCTTCTGCCTCGCGAGCGGAACCCGCGCGTTTCTCTCCCAGCACATCGGCGACCTCGACACGGAGGAGGCCATGCGAGCCTACGCCGATGCGCTCGATCGCTACCGGTCCGTCTTCGGCCTCGATCCGGAGGTGGTCGCCCACGACCTGCACCCGGACTTCGCCACGACCCGGTTCGCCGAGGAGACCGGGCTGCCGCGCCTGGCGGTGCAGCACCACCACGCGCATATCGCATCGGTCATGGCCGAGCACGGCCTCGGGGGGCCGGTGATCGGGGTCGCGGTCGACGGCTTCGGCCTCGGCGAGGACGGGACGATCTGGGGTGGGGAGTTCCTCGTGTGCGACTGGGGCCGGGCGGAGCGGCTGGGTCACCTCCGTACGGTTCGCCAGCCCGGCGGGGACGCCGCCGTTCGGCACCCGTGGCGGATGGCGCTCGCCCACGCGGCCGACGCCGGATGCCTCGGCGAGGCGCGATCCCTGATGCCGGAGCGCGACGACGAGGTGGGGGTGGTGAGCGGGCAGATCCGCTCCGGGCTCGCCTCGCCGCTCACGAGCTCGATGGGGCGGCTGTTCGATGCGGTCTCGGCGCTCGCCTGGGTCTGCCGGGAGGCGACGTATGAAGGCCAGCCGGCGATGCTGCTCGAGCAGGCCGCCGAGCCCGCGGACGCGCCCGGGTACCCGGTCCGCATGGACCTGCTCGACGGGCGGCTCATCGTCGACACGCGCCCGATCGTCGCCGGCGTGGTGCAGGACCTCCGAGGCGGGGTGCCCGTCGGGCGCGTGTCGTGGCGGTTCCACCGGAGCGTGGCCCAGGCGATCGAGCTCGCGTGCGCCCGGATCCGCTCCTCCACGGGACTGGATCGGGTCTGCCTCGGAGGCGGCGTCTTCCAGAACGCGCTCCTCGTGGACGAGGCGGTCGGCCGCCTGGAGGCGCTCGGGTTCTCCGTGTTCGTCCCCCAGCAAGTTCCCGCCGGCGACGGGGGGATCGCGCTCGGACAGGTGCTCGTCGCGCACGCGCGGATGGGAGGCGAGGGCTGATGTGCCTCGGGGTGCCGGGCAAGGTGGTCGAGGTCTTCGAGGAGGACGGGCTGCGGATGGGCCTGGTGGACTTCGGCGGTATCAAGCGCAAGGCGTGCCTCGCGTACGAGCCGGACGTCGACGTCGGCAGCTACGTCGTGATCCACGTCGGCTTCGCGATCTCGGTGGTGGACGAGGAGGAGGCCCGGCGCGCCTACGAGCTGCTGGCCGAGATGGGCAACCTCGAGGGGATCGACCTGCCGCAGGATCCCGAGGGGGTGCGCGAGTGAGGTTCATCGACGAGTACCGCGACGAGCGTATCGCGCGCGGTCTGCTCGACGAGATCGCGCGAACGGTGACCCGGCCGTGGACGCTGATGGAGGTCTGCGGTGGTCAGACCCACACCCTCATCCGCGCCGGCATCGACCAGCTGCTTCCGGCCGAGATCGAGCTCGTGCACGGCCCGGGCTGTCCCGTGTGCGTGACGCCCCTTGCGCTGATCGACGAGGCGATCGCGATCGCCAAGCGCCCCGACGCGATCCTGTGCTCGTTCGGCGACATGCTCCGCGTTCCGGGCTCGAGCGAGGACCTGTTCATGGCCCGCGCCGCCGGGGCGGACGTGCGCGTCGTGTACTCGCCGCTCGACGCGCTCGAGGTCGCTCGGCGCAACCCGGACAGGACCGTGGTCTTCTTCGCGGTGGGGTTCGAGACCACCGCGCCGGCGAACGCGATGGCGGTCAAGCAGGCCAAGGAGCTCGGCATCGCGAACTTCGCCCTGCTCGTCGCCCACGTGCTCGTGCCGCCGGCGATCGCGGCCATCTTGGTCTCCCCCGGCAACCGCGTCCAGGGCTTCCTCGCGCCGGGTCATGTGTGCGCGGTGCAGGGCTGGACCGAGTACGAGCCGATCGCGCGCGAGTTCCACGTGCCCCTCGTGGTCACCGGGTTCGAGCCCGTCGACCTTCTGGAGGGCATCCTGATGGTGGTGCGCCAGCTCGAGGAGGGACGCGCGGAGGTCGAGAACCAGTACGTCCGCGCCGTCGGCCGGACCGGCAACGTCGCCGCCCAGGCCGTGGTCGCGGAGGTGTTCGAGACGTGCGATCGCGCCTGGCGCGGCATCGGGGTGATTCCGAGGAGCGGGCTCCGCCTTCGCGAGGCCTACCGAGACCACGACGCGGAGGTGCGGTTCCCGCGCGCCGGCGGGGTCCCCGCGTCTGAGTCCGAGATCTGCATCGCCGGGAGGGTGCTCGTCGGGCGGGCCAAGCCCGACGAGTGCCCTGCCTACGGCACCCGCTGCACGCCGGAGAACCCCCTCGGGGCCCCGATGGTCTCGAGCGAGGGGGCGTGCGCCGCGTACTTCCTCGCCGGCCGGGCGCGTCGGGAGGTGGGCTCGTGAGTCGCGAGGGCGAGACGGCCGGCGCGCGGGATCGCGAGTTTGCGCTCCGCTGCCCCGTGCCGCTGCCGCCGGGGGACACCGTCCTGCTCGGTCATGGGAGCGGGGGCAAGCTCACGGCGCAGCTCATCCGGGACCTGTTCGTCCCGGTGCTCGCGGGCGACGGGTCGGAGCTCGCGCGTTTGGGCGACGCGGCCGTGGTCGAGGTGAACGGCACGCGGCTCGCGTTCACGACCGACGCCTTCGTCGTCACGCCCGCGTTCTTCCCCGGCTCGAACATCGGCGAGCTCTCCGTGAACGGCACCGTGAACGACCTCGCGATGATGGGCGCGAGGCCGCTGTTCCTCTCGGCGGCCTTGATCCTCGAGGAGGGGCTGCCGCTGCAGGACCTCGGCGAGGTCGTGACCGCGATGGCGGAGGCGTGCCGGCGGGCCGGTGTCACGCTGGTGACCGGCGACACGAAGGTCGTCGAGCGCGGAAGCGCCGACGGGCTGTTCATCACGACCTCGGGGGTCGGCGTGATCCCCGACGGTGTCGAGGTGGGTCCGGAGCGCGCTCGCCCGGGGGACGTGGTGCTGGTCTCCGGCCCGGTCGGCTCCCACGGCGTCGCGGTGATGTCGCGCCGCGCCGGGATCGAGTTCGAGGCGGAGCTCGTCTCCGACACCGCTCCGCTCACCGAGCTCGTGCACGCGATGATCGCCGCGGGCGACGTCCGGTGCCTACGGGACGCGACGCGCGGCGGCCTCGCGAGCGTGCTGAACGAGCTCGCGCAGGCGTCGAACGTCTCGATCACCGCGATCGAGGCCCAGATCCCCGTGCTCGCGCCCGTGCGCGCCGCGTGCGAGATGCTCGGGCTCGATCCGCTGTACGTGGCCAACGAGGGCGTGTGCGTGGCGATCGTCGCTCCGGAGGACGCCGAGGCGGTGCTCGCCGCGGCGCGCTCGAACCCGCGCGGTGAGCACGCCGCCATCGTGGGGAGCGTCGGCGAGGGGCCGCCCAAGGTCTCGCTCCGAACCGGGCTCGGCGCGACCCGCCCCCTGATCCTGCTGGCCGGCGACCAGCTCCCCCGGATCTGCTGATCCGGCCGGCTCGCGGTCGGCCGCGCCGGTTGTGCGCCTCGCCCTTCGCCGGTAGCGTGCGGGTGCCCACCCGCCGTTCGACCGAAGGAGCCCAGGAGTGCCCGATCGAGAGTTCTGGATCGACCGGACCGAGGAGATCCCGGAGGACGAGTTCACCGAGTTCTCCGACTACGACCTGCCGCCTCATGTCGGCTCGACCTCGTTCCAAAAGGTGCTGTGGTGCCCCGACGACGAAAGCCTGCTCGCGAGCGGCGCCGAGGTCGCGATCGTCGGCGCGCCGATCGACGACGGCGCCTCGAACCGGTCCGGCGCGCGCTTCGGACCGCGGGCGATCCGGGCGGCCACCTACCACTCGGGCGACCTGTGGTCGATCCAGCTCGAAACCGAGGTGCTCTCGAAGCTGAAGGTCGTGGACGCGGGCGACGCCCCGGTGGTGCCCTCGCGCCTCGCGCGAGGGCTCCGCGTGATCCACGAGAAGGTGCTGCGGGTGGTGCGAACCGGCGCGATCCCGATCGTCCTCGGCGGCGACCACTCGGTCACCTACTCGTCCGCCGCCGCGGTCGCCAGGCACCTCGACCCGCGGAAGGTCGGGATCGTGCACTTCGATGCCCACGCCGACACCGGCAACGACGTCTGGGGCTCGCTGATCTCGCACGGCGCCCCGATGCGACGGCTGATCGAGGAGGGGTGGATCGAGGGCCGGAACTTCGTCCAGGTCGGGCTCCGGGGGTACTGGCCCGAGCGCGAGACCTTCGAATGGATGCGGGCGCAGGGCCTTCGCTGGCACCGGATGGTCGAGATCGAGGAGCGCGGGGCCGAGGCCGTGATCGAGGACGCGATCGCCGAGGCGCTCGACGGGCCCGACTGCATCTACCTCTCGATCGACATCGACGTCGTCGACCCCGGAGGCGCGCCGGGGACGGGAACGCCCGAGCCGGGCGGGCTGCTCCCGCGCGAGCTCCTGCGCGCCGTCCGGCAGATCGTGGGGCGCGTCGAGCTCGTGGGGATGGACGTGGTGGAGGTCTGCCCTCCCTATGACCCGGCCGAGGTGACGGCCGCGCTCGCGCACCGGTGCGTGCTCGAGGCGATCTCTGCCCTGGCCGCCAAGCGACCTTGACGGCCCTCGAGGCCGCCCGGCTTGGGGGGCGAGGCCGCGCTGTGGGCGATCAGCCGGCGAAGGCCGCGGCTGCCTCGCGCGCGTCGCCATCGGCGCCCAGCCGTACCTTGATGCCCATGCGCCGGAGCATGTTGAGCATCCCCTCGCCCATGTGGTGGGCGACGATCGCCTCGACGCGGTGCTCGATGAGGAACCGGGCGATGCGGGCGTGATGTGACCCCTCGGGGCCGGCGTCGTGGGCGCGACTCCACCCGACGTCCAGCTCGTTCCAGCTCACCACCGCGCCGTCGCTCACCTCGGCGAGCGCCACCCGATCCGCACGTCCCCACCGCGGATCGATCCGTCCGTCGGCAGCCACCGGAATGCAGACCACCATGCTCGCTCCCCCTCGTCGTCCGCCGGTGCCAAGGGTACGGCGCGTCGCCCGGGACCGCCGGCCGCGTAGGCTAGGTGCGTGCGGGGGCAGGAGCGGTTCGAGGAGCTGGTGGCCGAGGCGGTCGACTCGCTGCCGGAGTGGGTCCGCGAGCGGATCGAGAACGTGGAGATCCTGGTCGAGGAGCGTCCGCCGCGGAGCGACCCGAACCTCCTCGGGCGCTACCACGGGGTCCCGCTCACCAGGCGGGGCGCCGGCTACTTCGGCGTGTTGCCCGACACCATCACCCTGTACCGGAGCACGATCGAGCGCGAGGCCGGTCGCGACGAGGAGCGCCTGCGGGCGGTCGTCGCGCACACCGTGGCGCACGAGGTTGCCCACTACTTCGGCATCTCGGATGAGCGGCTCCGCGATCTCGACGTGTACTGAAGGCGGAATGCCCGATGGACGCCGCCAGCCGAACTCCACCCGACCGGACCGCGCTCGACGAGCGAATGATGCGGCTTGCGCTGGAGGAGGCGCGAAGGGCGGGCTCGGCGGGCGACGTTCCGGTCGGAGCGGTCCTCGCGCGCGGGGGCGAGGTCCTCGCGCGGGCTGGCAACGCGCGCGAGCGCGCTCGGGACCCGACCGCTCACGCGGAGGTGGTCGTCCTGCGCGAGGGCGCGCGGCGGCTCGGGACCTGGCACCTGGAGGGATGCGCGATCTACGTCACGCTCGAGCCCTGCGCGATGTGCGCGGGAGCGCTCGTGCTCTCCCGGGTCGGCCGGCTCGTGTTCGGAGCGGCCGACCCGAAGGCCGGGTTCGTGGGCTCGCTCGGCGACCTCGTCCGCGACCCCCGGCTGAACCACGCCGTCGAGGTCGTTTCCGGGGTCCTCGCCGGCGAGTGCGGCGAGGTCCTCCGCGAGTTCTTCCGCGATCGCCGCTGACGGGTCGGTGTGCGCACGGGGGGCTCGGCACCTGCCCCGGGCCCGGCCGGGCGCGCCCGTTTCCCGCGGTCGATCTTGCCCTGGGGATGGGCCGTGAGGGCTGCCCGGGCCGGCTTGCTAGACTCGCCGGCGGAGGCGTGCCGGAGTGGACGAACGGGACCGCCTCGAAAGCGGTTAGGGGTCTAAACCGCCCCTCGCGTGTTCGAATCACGCCGCCTCCGCCGCAGCCGCACCGGATTGCCTGAGCACCGTTCGAGTCGCCGAGTACCGTATGCCACGGTGAACGTCGCCCGGGCGGTATCCGGCGGCAGCGCCACGACGACGTCGAACGGTTCGCTCGCATCCCTGCCGATCTCCTTCCCCAGCGTCGAGAGCTGGGCCGCGGCCTCGGCGGCCGGCCGGGCGACGACGCCGGGGTCGGCCGGCGCGTCGAAGATTGGGAGGAAGAGCCCCGAGCGCATGTGCTACCCGGGACCGAGGCCCGCCTCCGCCGCGTACCGGTGCCAGGCGACGTCACCCGCGCCGTGGATCGGTGCGACGTGGCCTTCCGCATCGCTGAGATGAGTCAGGAGGCAACGGACGGATCGGCCTTCCAGAGGCCGAACGCGTTGCCGTGCGGGTCCTCGCAGGTCGCGAACCACCCCATGCCCGGCACCGGCGCCGGATCGTCGGCCCGGCCGCCCAGCTCCCTCACCCTGGCGACGCTCGCCTGGATGTCTTCGACGAAGAAGTACGTGCGCGTGCCCCGATCCTCGGGGTGCGAGGCCGTGATCGCCGCGCCCTGTCGATCGCCGATTCGCGTCATGTGGTACTCGAACGGCCCGGGGATCTGGTCGAATCGCCATCCGAACAGCCCGCCCCAGAACTCCCTCGCCTCGGCCGTGTTGGCTGTGGGAATCTCGATGTGCGCGAACTCACCGGCCATGAAGCCCTCCTTCTCCCCCGGCGACCTGGGGGAAGCAGACGACTCGCCCGACAGACTGTTGCCTCTGGGGTAGAGACACCGGTCGCCTCGGCCGTATTCCGTCGATGACGACGCTGGACCGCGAGATGTGACGTCGACGTTGGCGCGTGCGGTGACTCGATACGACCATCTTCCGCCGGGCCGGACTGACGTTCGCATTCCCTGTTCGAAGCCTCCGCTGCGGTCCTTCTCGGGGCCGCCGGGACCCTGGTAGGCGCCGTCAAGGGCCACCGACGTCGTCACGACGAGCCTGCTCACGATCTCCCTCCTCGTGGTCGAGAGTTACGCTTCCCTTGGGATGCGAGGGGTCGCATCGCGGGCGCTCGAGCTCAGAAGCGGTCGGGGCGGAACGGCTCGAGCGAGAGCGAGCTCGGCTTGCCGGCCGCGAGCTCGGCGACGAGCTTCCCGGTCGCCGGCGACTGCGTGAACCCGAGCGTCCCGTGGCCGGCGGCGACGATCACGCCCCGGACGTTCGGAACCCATCCGATCGCCGGCAGGTCGTCGGGCATCAGCGGTCGGAACCCGAACCA
>JAJPHY010000078.1 GCA_021325015.1 Actinomycetota bacterium
GGCTCGTGGCCCGAGCCGCCGCCGGAGATGACCGCCACCTTCCCCTGCTTGGGCGCGTCGGCCCGGTAGACGAAGTTCGGGTCGAAGTGCACCTTCACGAGGTCCGGGTGGGCCGCCGCGATGCCCTGGAGCTCCTCCTTGACGACGTCCTCGGGCTTGTTGATGAGCTTCTTCACATCGGCTCCTTTCCGCGGCGTTCCTTACCTGCCCGACTCACTCGCCTACTTGATCGCGATAAACGCCCACTTGGAGAGGAACACACCGATGATGCCGCCGATGATCGGTCCCACGACCGGAACCCACGAGTAGGCCCAGTCCGAGCTTCCCTTGCCGGGGATCGGGAGCAGGAAGTGCATGATCCTCGGCCCCAGATCTCGGGCGGGGTTGATCGCGTATCCGGTCGGGCCACCGAGCGACATGCCGATCGAGAACACCAACAATGCGACCGCGAACGGCCCGAACCCAACCGGAAGGCCACCGGGCAGCGCGAGGATGCCGAACAGCAGCATCGCGGTGCCGATGATCTCCGTCACGAGGTTGGCGCCGTAGTTGCGGATCGCCGGACCGGTCGAGTACACGGCGAGCTTCAGGCCCGGGTCCTCGGTCTGGCTCCAATGCGGCAGGTAGGCCAGGAACACGAGGGTCGCCCCGATGAAGGCGCCGACGAACTCCCCTGCGATCAGGGCGAAGATATCGCCGCCGCCGTAGCCCTTGAGCTGGTCGCCCGCCCAGAGGGCGATCGTGACGGCGGGGTTCAGGTGGCCGAGGCCGCCGACCGCCACGCTCGTGTAGACGCCGAAGAGGACGCCCATCGCCCACGCCCAGGTGATCACGATCCAGCCGGAGTTCTGGGCCTTGGACTTGTTCAGCAGGACGCCCGCGACGACGCCGTCGCCCAGCAGGATCAGCACGCCGGTCCCGACGACCTCACCCCAGAACAGGTGAGCGGTCGACGGCACGGCCTGTGCCAACAGACCGAATGCGTGTCCGAACATGTTGTTGACCCCCCCCTTGCTTCGCAGGAACTACGGGCAACAGGGACCCGGGCAATGGCCCGGGCGGGCGTCGGCCAGGCTCACCCCCTTTCTGCGACCGCTGAGCGCGGAGCGATTGATTGGAAGCAAATTGCGTTCGGCTCTCATTGTCAAATCGACTCGATTTCCGTCCTGCCGGTCGACTATTCTGTCTCCAGTTCGGTATCGTCGAACGCGCACTGCCGTCAAACAACCTTAGCCGTGGAAGCAAGGGGCAGACAGGGACCGTCGGCCTCCGCTTGACAGGCGGCTCGGCTCGGCCCAACCTGGCCAGACGCCCGCCCGGGGCGCGGGCGGTCGGCGGCGGGAGAGGTGAGAACGGATGGCGGGAAGGGACGGAGACGCCCCGCTCGACGCGGCGTTCGTGCTGGAGTGGATCCGCGAGCTCGCCGGCCAGATCCGGGAGCAGCGGGACTACCTGACCCAGCTCGACGCCGCGATCGGCGACGCGGATCACGGCATCAACATGGACCGTGGTTTCACCGAGGCGATCTCCGCGGTTCCCCACGCCGAGGGGCGAAGCCCGGGAGACGTCTTGCAGGCGGTGGGGAGGACGATCATCAACACCGTGGGAGGCGCGGCCGGCCCGCTCTTCGGAGGCGGCCTGCGAAGCGCCGGCAAGCGGCTCGGGGAGCAGGCCTACTTCGACGCCGAGGACCTCCTCGCGGCCATGCGTGCGGGTCTCGAGTCCATCCAGGGGCTGGGCGCCGCCGCCGTCGGGGACAAGACGATCGTCGACGCCTACGTCCCCGCGCTGGAGGCGTTCGAGCGCGAGCTGCGAGCCGGAGGCGACCTCGCCTCGGCCGCCGCACGCGCGCGCGAGGCGGCGGAGGAGGGCATGCGCTCGACGATCCCGCTCCAGGCGCGCAAGGGGCGGGCCTCCTACCTGGGACCGCGGAGCGTCGGCCACCAGGACCCGGGCGCGACCTCGACCGCCCTTCTGTTCGCGGCGCTCGAGCGCACGGCCCGGGCCCGACTGGCCGTCACCGAGGAGCGCCCGTGATCCAGTCCGTGCGACGGGCGGCCCTCATCTTGAAGGAGCTCGCCTCGGAAGCTCCTCGCCTGGGAGTGACCGAGCTCGCCGAGCGCGTGGGTCTGGCGAAGGCGACGGTGTACGGTCTGCTTCGCGCCCTGGAGAGCGAGGACCTCGTGGAGCGCGACCCCGCGAGCGGCAAGTACGGGCTCGGACCCGCCGTCCTGCAGTTCGGAAACGCCTTCCTCGACAACCACGAGCTGCGCTCGCGCTCGCTGCTCTGGGCGGACTCGCTCGCGACGCGCGTCATGGAGGCGGTGCGTGTGGGCGTCCTGAACGGACCGAACGTCCTGATCGTCCACCACGTGTTCCGACCGGACGACTCCGTGCAGATCCTCGAGGTCGGCGCGTCGATCCCGTGGCACGCCTGCGCGCTGGGGAAGGCGATCGTCGCCTACGCGGATCCCTCGCACCGCA
Organism: Actinomycetota bacterium; assembly: GCA_021325015.1. Taxonomy (GTDB): domain Bacteria; phylum Actinomycetota; class UBA4738; order UBA4738; family HRBIN12; genus JAJPHY01. The sequence continues at coordinate 2,485 of JAJPHY010000078.1, forward strand.
GCGAGCTCCTTCGGGGCGAGCTGGTGCGGTTGACCGGACGGACGGTCACGGACCCCGCGGCGATCGAGCTCGCCCTCGAGCGGGTCTCGCGGGACGGCATCGCGGTCGAGGACCAGGAGGCGATCATCGGTGAGGCCGAGATCGCGGCGCCGGTCTTCGGCAACCTGGGGACCGCGGTGGGGGCGATCAGCGTGGCCGGTCCGGTCGACCGCCTCCTCAAGGACGGACCGTCGCCCCGAACGGTCGCCGCCGTGCGCGAAACCGCGCGCGGGCTCTCGCGCGACATGGGGGCTGGACGGCTGCGGGCGCGCGCCCGCTGAGCGCCGCGCATCGAGGCGCCGCGCATAATGGCGCCGGTGGCCCCCCGGAGCCTGATCCTGCTCGGTGTGGGGATCGTCGCGGTCTCGTTCGCGTCGATCCTGATCCGTCTTTCGGACGCCCCGGCGCTCTCGATCGCCTTCTACCGGAACGCCCTCGCGGCCGGTCTCGTCGTGCCGCTCGCCCTCGCGCGGCACCGTGACGAGATCCGCGGGCTTCGAGTCCGTGACTGGGGGGTCGGCGTGCTGGCCGGGGCCCTGCTCGCGATCCACTTTGGCGTGTGGATTCCCTCGCTCTCCTACACGACGGTGGCGGCCAGCACGGTCCTCGTCACCTCGCAGCCGATCTGGGTCGTCCTGATCGGGAGACTGAGCGGCGAGCGGGTCTCGCGCCGCCTGGCGACCGGGGTCGGACTGTCGCTCGCCGGGGCGGCCCTCATCTCGGGTGGTGACTTCGGCGTGTCGGCGCGCGCCGCGGTTGGAGACCTGCTCGCGCTCCTTGGGGCGGTCGCGGCCGCCGGGTACTACGTATCCGGGAGGAGCCTGCGCCAGCGGCTCTCGCTGCTCACCTACGTCGGGATCGCCTACACGACGTGCGCCGTGGTGCTCGGGGCGGCCATGCTTGCCTCCGGGACCGCGTTCGGCGGGTTCGAGTCCACCGATTGGTTGCTGTTCGGCCTGCTTGCGCTTGGGCCGCAGATCATGGGTCACACCGTGTTCAACTACCTGCTCGGGGACGTGGAAGCCGCGGTGGTCGCGGTCGCCGTGACGTTCGAGCCGGTGGGGGCGAGCCTGCTCGCACTGGCCTTCTTCGGCGAGGTGCCGAGGTGGACCGCGTTCGCCGGGGGAGCACTGATCCTCGCCGGCATCTACGTGACGGTGGCCGCTCAGACCCGGCGGAGCGAGGTGGCCCCCGTTCAGTAGGTTGAGCCTCGTGCCGGCGTCTGGGACGATAGCCGCCGCCCATGGCCGGGATCGATCTTCACGCGCACACGAACCGCTCGGACGGCACGTTCACGCCGACCGAGCTGGTTCGACTGGCCGCCGAGCGCGGGCTCGACGTCGTCGCGGTCACCGA
>JAJPHY010000073.1 GCA_021325015.1 Actinomycetota bacterium
ATGAGCGAACGGGAACGGCGACGCCTGAAGCGCATGGCGTCCTGACGTGTGGAAAGGGGGTGACCGATGTCTCCCGCGAAGAAGAGGTCGACCGCCAAGAAGAAGGCCGCGGCCAAGAAGCCCGCGGCGAAGAAGCGGGCTGCCGCCAAGAAGCCCGCCGCCAAGAAGCGGGCCGCGGCCAAGAAGCCCGCGGCGAAGAAGCGGACTGCCGCGAAGAAGCCCGCCGCCAAGAAGCGGGCCGTCGCGAAGAAGCGGACTGCCGCGAAGAAGCCCGCCGCCAAGAAGCGGGCCGCGGCCAAGAAGCCCGCGGCGAAGAAGCGGACTGCCGCGAAGAAGAAGTAGCCGCTCTCGGGCGGGAACGCGTCGGAAGGGGGACCGGCCGGTCCCCCTTCCGCGGTTTTCGGGGCCGCGCGTGCTAGGCTGCGCGGCGCGCAAGCGCACCCCATGGTCACCTCCACATCGGATCGCACCGAATCGTTCGACGACGTGCGCACGCCCAGCGTGCTGGTCGTGCTCGTGGTCCGAAACGGCCTCCCGTGGCTCCGGGAGTGCCTGCAGGCCCTGGCTGCCCAGACGCAGACACGGCTCGGGATCCTCGCCGTGGACAATGGGTCGACGGACGGCTCCGGCAAGGTCCTCGAGCAGGCCCTCGGGTCGGCGCGCGTCCTGCACCGGTCCGGCGAGCTCGGATTCGCCGGCGCCCTGCGGGAGGCGCTCGAGCTCCCGGTCACCCGGGCGGCGGACTACCTGCTGATCCTGCACGACGATACGGCGCTCGCGCCGGACGCGGTCTCGAAGATGGTCGAGGCGGCGGAGGGAATCGGCGGGGTCGAGCGGGTGGGCGTGGTCGGTCCGAAGGTCGTGGACTGGGACCGCCCGAGGATCCTCCGCGAGGTGGGGCGCTCCACGGACCGGTTCGGCCACCCCTACACGCCGCTTCAGGACGGCGAGATGGACCAGGGCCAGTACGACCGGGTGCTCGAGGTCCTGTACGTGTCCTCGTGCGCGATGCTGGTCTCGCGCGAGGCTTGGCAGCGGACCGGGGCGTTCGACGAGCGCCTGGGGGGGCACCACGACGACCTGGACTTTTGCTGGCGCGCTCGCCTGGCCGGGTTCCGCGTGCTGATGACGCCCCTCGCGCAGGCCCGGCATCGGGGGGCCGGGGCCAGGGGCGAGCGCGAGGATTCGGCCGAGCGGCACCGGAGCCCCCAGTACTACGCGGAGCGGGCCGCGCTCGCCTCCATGCTCAAGAACTACGGGGTCGTGTCGCTCGCGTGGCTCCTTCCCGCTCACGTGGTCGTGGGAGTCCTCCGGATCGCCTACCTCACGCTCGCGCGCCGCTTCGAGGACGCCTACGAGCTGCTGTCGGCCTGGACCTGGAACCTCGTGCACCTGCCGTCCACGCTGAGAAGGCGGATCCGCGCCCAGTCGGTCCGAACGGTACGAGACCGCTCGGTGCGCCGGTTCATGGAGTCGGCTTTCTTCCGCGTGCCGAGGTGGTTCCAGCGGGCCGAACGCATCTTGGAGGAGCAGATCGAGGAGGAGCGCGAGCAGCCCTCGCTTCGCACCCGCGCCGCCTCGCTCGCCTCCCAGCACCCGGCGCTCGTGGCCTGGACGGTCGGCGCCCTCGTGGCCGCCGCCGCGTACCGGCAGGTCATCGGACCGTTCGCCCTGTCGGGAGGGGCGCTGGCGCGGTTCCCGGCGGCACCCGGGGACTTCTTCCGCGAGCTCCTCTCCGGATTTCGCACCACGGGTCTCGGCGGGACGCAGGCGGCGAGCCCGGCGCTCGCGGCCCTCGGCGCGGTCTCGGAGATCCTGTTCGCCAGCACGGCTGTCGCGCAGAAGACGCTCCTGGTGCTCCTGCCCCCCGCGGCCGGCTACTTCCTCTACCGGGGGCTCGTTCGGCAGACCGGTCAACCGGTCGCGGCCGTGCTCGCGGCGAGCTCCTACGTCCTGTGCTCGCTGGTGTTCTGGGCCTTCTCCGAGGGGCGGCTGCCGGTGCTGGTGGCGCTCGCCGTCGTCCCCGTCGTCGCCGACCGGCTCGAGGCGGCCTTCGGGCGAGAGCCGCAGGCCCGGCCGGTGCGCCTGGGGGTCGGGCTTGGAGCGGCGCTCGCGGTCGGGGCCGGGTTCCTCCCCGGAATCGTCCCGGGCGCGCTGCTCCTGCTCGCGGTTCAGGTCCTGGGCGGGCGTCGCCGAGGCCGCGGGCTCCTCGTCTCGCTGATCGCCGCGGTGACGGCCGCCGCGCTCGTGTTCCCCATGCTGCCGGCGATCGCCCAAGCGCCGAGCGCCGCGCTCGCGTCCCACCTCGGCACGCTCTCCTTCGGCCTGCTCGCGCGTCTTTCGCCGGCGCCCGGAGCCGGCACCTGGGCCGCGGCCTGGTTCCTTCCGGTCGCTGCCCTGATCGCGTTCAGCGTCGTGGGACCCGGACATCGGGCCCGGGCGTGGCGAGCCGCGCTCACCGCGGTCGCGGGCGTCTTCCTCGCGTGGGGGTCCTCGGCCGGCTATCTCCCCGGCCCCCTGGCGAACGCCCCCGCGTACCTGATCGTCTCCGCGGCGTCGGAGGCCGCGGTGGTGGCCTACGGCCTCGCGACGATCGGGTCCGGGATCGAGCGGCAGGCGTTCGGCTATCGGCAGATCGCGGCCGGGGCCCTGGCGATCGTGTTGGCGTTCGGGCTCGGCGGACAGGCGCTCGTCGCGGCGTACGGAAGCTGGGAGATCGGTCCCAACGGGCTGCCCTCGGCGTGGCCGGTGGTGTCCGGGACGCCGGGCCAGTTCCGCGTCCTGTGGATCGGACGGCCGGACGGAGCGCGCTTTCCGGCTCCCGGGGGAGATCCGCAGGGCGTGATCGAGGCGGGAGCGGCGTCCGTCCGGTACGCGCTCACGGATCGAAACGGGATCACCGCGCTCGACGTCGGCCGAGCCGCCGAGGGAACCGGCTACGACTACGTTCGAGAGGTCCTCGGCGAGCTCCTGGCCGGCGACACGAGTCACGCCGGTGCGCTGCTCGCACCGCTCGGGGTGCGCTATCTCGTGGCCCGGGCGGGAGACCTGCCCCAAGCGGCCGCCGCGCGCCTCGGGGCCCAGGTCGACATGAACCTTGTTCCGGCCGGCGGGCTCGTGATCTACGAGAACGCCCGCGCGCTCCCGCTCGCCTTCACGACGACCTCCGCCCCGTTCCGCCGCGCGGCGGCCGGGACCGCGCTCGCGCCGATCGCGCAGGTGCCGGCGCCGCCGGTTCGGCCGCTCGTCCGGGAGGCCGCCGGGTTCGACGCGGGCGGCGAGGGATTTGGATTCGTCTCTTGGCAGGACGAAGGTGGGTGGCGGGTGGACTCCGCGGGCGGCCGAGCGGGCACCGAGCGCGCCTTCGGCTGGGCGATCGGCTTCGACGCGGGGCCCGGCGGCGCGAGGCTCGTCTTCACGAAGCAGCGGGTTCGAACCCTGGAGATGTGGTCGCTCGCACTGCTGTGGGTCGCGGTGCTCTGGATCACGAGGAGACCGGTGTCCAGATGAGGTCGAGAGGACAGGTGCTCGCCGCGCTCCTCGTCCTCGCGCTCGTGGTCGCGGGCGGCGCGTTCCTGGAGCGCGAGGTGGGGCCGCGCGCGCTCGCCGCCGGCCCTCCCGGTGCTGCGCCCTCGGGGGCGTGGCTCTGCCCGCACGGCGGGGGGGTCGGCTGGACCGTCACCCTTCACGTCGCCAACCCCGGGGATCGCCCCGTGCGGATTCGGGTCACCGAGCTGTCGGCGGGCGCGCCGAGGCGGCCCAGGTCGTTCACGGTTCCTCCGGGCAGCGACCTGGCCCTCCCCGAGCCCGCGCCGCAGCGAGAGTCCTCGAGCTACGTCGAGTACTTCGGTGGGTGGGTCGCCGCGGGGTGGGTCGCGCACGCCGGAGGCGGGGAGGTCGGCGTGGCGGCGGAGCCCTGCCTCGCTCGTCCGGCGACGAGATGGCTCCTCGCCGACGGCACCACGAGGCAGCACGAGGACGCGTACCTCATCGTCATGAACCCGTTCGCCGCCGACGCGGTCTTCACCATCACGCTCCTCACCGATCGAGGGTCGTCGATCACGACGGAGGACTGGACGAACGTGCCGCTCAAGCCGGAGCGAAGCGCGGCCTTCCGCGTGAACGCCAAGGCGCTCGGCTACGCAACCGTGTCGGCGATCGTCGACGTGAAGGTGGGGCGCGTGGCTGCCTCGAGCCTCGGCGTGTCCGAGCTCGGCGGTGTCCGCAGCAGCGTGGGCGTGCCCGGATCCGGGTGGGCCCGGACGATCCTGCCCGGTGGGTTCGCCCAGGGACGGACCGAGCTCGTGGCGATGAACCCGGGGGAGCGCAAAGCCGGGCTGTCGGGCGAGGAGCTGTCGAACGACGCCTCGCAGGCGCTCGCCGTCTTCCAGGACGGGGGCCCCGACCCGCATGCCTCGCAGACCTATCCGGTCTCGACCCGGGGACCGGCGACGATCGTGGTGAACGCCTCGGCGGGAGCGACGGTCGCCCGCAGGACCTACGGGATGAGATCGGACACGGCGGCGACGAGCGGGGCGCCGGCCGCCTCGGGCGCCTGGGTCGTGCTGCCCTCGGCCGCTGGCCGGCCCGCGCATCCAGGGCTCGTGCTCGCGAACCCGGGGGAGGCCCCGGCGACGGTCACCCTGAGCTACCTGCCGTCTGGACCCTCCCCTCCCGCCCCCGCGCCCGTCACGGTCCGGGTCCCGCCCGGGCGCACGGTCGCGGCGCCGAAGGCGTTCGTCGAGGCCAAGCCGTTCTCGGCGATCCTGGCCGTCGCGAGCGCGGGAACGTTCGTGCCGGCCTCGGCGTCGTACTCTCTCGGCCAGGAGGGATTCGCGAGCTTCGCGGTGTCCGTGGGCGTGCGGGTGCCCGACGCGTGGATCCCCTCGTGAGGCGCGCGGCATCCCCTCGTGAGGATCGAACGGACCGCAGGCCGTATGATGTCCCATCGAGCAACGAAGCTCGACGGGCGAGACGGGCGAGACGATGAGGAGCGAGCAGAGCCGGTGAGCCGAGGCAAGCACTCCCGGAGGGCGCTCGGACGTGGCTGGACCGTGGCCGCGGTCGCCGTCGCCGCCCTCGTCGTGTTGGGTGGCGGGACCGCGTACGCCGCCTATCGCTACGACCTCGCGAGCGCCTCGAGAATCCTGCCCGGCGTGTCCATCGCCGGCGTCGACGTGGGGAACATGACCCGCGACGAGGCGGTCCGGGCGGTGACGGCCCAGGCGGACACGACGCTCGGGTCGACGCTGACCGTGACCGCCGCGGGCCGAACCTGGACGCTCACGCCCGCCGCGCTCGGAACTCGCGCCGACGTCGAGGGGGCGGTCGACCGCGCGTTCGCCGTCGCGGATCAAATGTCGATGCTGTCCCGCGTCTACCACCGCGTGGCGGATAAGGCGGTGCCCACCTCGATCGACCTGCGGTACTCCTACGACCGGGCGAAGCTTCGCGCGTTCGTCGGCCAGGTCTTCGACGAGGTGGCAAAGCCCGCCGTCGACGCGAGCATCTCGCTGGTCGACGACCAGCTCGTGCTGCAGCACGCGAGGGCGGGTCGGGAGCTGAAGCGAGGCGCGGCGCTCCAACGGCTCGAGACGGCCCTGCGTCACCGGCTGGGGTCGGTGACGCTGCCGGTGCACACCGTCGAGCCCTCGGTCACCGCGGCGACGCTCGGCAAGACCATCGTGGTGGACCTGTCCGAGAACATGCTCTACCTCTACGACGGCCTGAAGGTGATCAAGCAGTACCCGGTCGCGACCGCGGCGCCCGGGTACGTCACCCCGGTCGGCACGTGGTCGGTCGTCAACAAGGTCGAGAACCCGACGTGGTACAACCCGGCTCCGGACGGTTGGGGAGCCGGCGAGCCGCTCGTGATCCCGCCGGGGCCGGGCAACCCCCTCGGCACGCGGGCGCTGTACCTGAACGCGCCGGGCATCCGGATCCACGGGACCTACGCGTCGTCCTCGATCGGCACGCACGCCTCCCACGGCTGCATCCGGATGTACATCTCCGACTCCGAGGAGCTGTACCCGCTGGTGCCGATCGGGACCACGGTCATCATCAAGCCCTGATCGGCTGCTTGTGAATCACATCGATGTGATCTAGCATCCGCTCGTGCGGATCTGCGCGAAGATGCGATGCACCGCCGAGGCGGTCGCGACCGTGGGCCTGTCCTACGAGGGCAGGGTCGTGGTGGTCGGCGACCTGGCGCCCGAGCCCAACCCGAACCTCCTGGACCTGTGCTCGACACACGTCGAGCGGCTGACGCCGCCGATCGGCTGGCGCGTCCGCGACGAGCGGGCCCCCGAGCCCGCCGCCCTTCCCTGACGGCCGGGCCCGGTCGAGGCCGCTGCCTCCCCCGTCGGGGCTCCGGTCGGGCACGTCGGGGGATGGGCCGGGGTAGCGCCGACCGACCGCCAACCCCGTCCGGATTGACCTAGGCAAATGAGGTCGGCGAGCTATGGTCGAACGGCGGTCCGGCCGCGAGGATGTCTGGCATGAAGGGCGCGACCTCCGGAACCTGTCCGGTCTGTCACCAGGGCGATCTCATCTCGATCACGATGAGCGTGGGCGGCAGCGACCTCACCTTCACGACGTGCCACCTGTGCGAGGCCAAGTGGTGGTACCGCGACGGGGAGGCCGTGCCGCTCCAGTCCGTCATCGGGAACGTGCTCGCGAAGAAGGCGTAGCTCGAGCCCCGCTTGAGTAGGATGCGGTGACCGTGTCACCGCATCGGACCCTCGCCTCGATCTTCAAGGCCTACGACGTCAGGGGGGTCGTCCCGGACGACCTCGATGAGGAGGTCGCGCGCAGGATCGGCGGGGCCTTCGCGGAGTGGGCCGGAGCCGACCGCATCGCCGTCGGGTACGACTGCCGTCCGTCCTCGCCGTCGCTCGCCGGCGCCGTTCGCGAGGGGGCCCGCGACCGAGGCGCGGACGTCGTCGACCTGGGTCTGTCCTCGACCGACCTCCTGTACTTCGCGTCGGGCTCGCTCGATGTGCCCGGGGTCATGCTCACCGCGAGCCACAACCCGCCGGAATGGAACGGGATGAAGTTCTGCCTCGCCGGCGCGAAGCCGGTCGGGCAGGACACGGGGCTCGCGGAGATCCGCGCGCTCGCCGAGCGCGAGGACCGGCCGCCCGTCGCGGCCCGGGGGCGCGTCGAGCGCCGCGACCTGGTGCAGGCGTATGCGGACCACGTGCTCTCGTTCATCGACCCCGCCAACGTGCGACCCCTCACGGTGGTCGCCGATACGGCGAACGGGATGGGCGGCCTCGTGGTGCCGGCCGTCATGTCCCGCCTCCCGGTCACGCTGATCCACCTGTTCGCCGAGCTCGACGGTACCTTTCCGAACCACCCGGCCGACCCGATGCAGCCAGAGAATCAGGAGGATCTCAAACGAGCCGTGCTGGAGCACCGGGCGGACGTGGGGCTCGCGTTCGACGGCGACGCCGACCGGGTGTTCCTCGTCGACGAGCAGGCGAACGGGGTGAGCGGTTCGGAGCTCACGGCGCTCGTCGCCCAGGGACTGCTTCGCCGCCATCCCGGAGAGTCCGTCGTCCACAACCTCATCTGCTCGTGGGCGGTTCCCGAGGTCATCCGGGAGAGCGGCGGAACGCCCATCCGAACGCGCGTGGGCCACTCGTTCATCAAGCAGGTGATGGCGGAGACCGGCGCGATCTTCGGGGGCGAGCACTCCGGTCACTACTACTTCCGCGACAACTACCGGGCCGACTCCGGCCTGATCGCCGCCATCGTCGCCCTGGAGCAGCTCTCGGTCGCGAACGTTCCTCTCTCCGAGCTGCTTCGTCCGCTTCGCCGATACCACGACTCCGGCGAGATCAACTCCCGGGTGGCCGACCGCGAACGGGCCATCGAGGCGGTGGCCGCGGCCTACGCCGACGGGCGGCAGGACCGGACGGACGGGCTCACGGTGGAGTTCGACGACTGGTGGTTCAACGTGCGACCCTCGAACACGGAACCGCTGGTGCGCCTGAACGTGGAGGCGAGGACCGCGGAGCTCCTCCGGGAGAAGACCTCCGAGCTCCTCGCGATCATCCGAGCGGAAGGAGGGGCGTCGTGACGCTCGACCCCGAGCTCCTCGCGATCCTGGTGTGCCCGAACGACCGCGGCGACCTGGACGTGCGGGAGCAAGAGCAGGTCCTGGTCTGCCGCTCGTGCGGCTACCGGTATCCGATCCGGGACGGGATCCCGGTGATGCTGATCGACGAGGCCGAGAAGCCCCCCGCCGGGAGGAAGCGGCGGTGATCGATCTCGACGACCCGGCGGCGATCGCGAGCGGCGATCCCGGCGGGATGCTCGGGTCGGTCGCGGCGCTGCCCGAGCAGTGTCGTGACGGCTATCGGATCGGGAGGTCGCTGTCGCTCGCGTCGGCGGCGGACGTACGGGCCGTGGCCGTCTGCGGGATGGGCGGTTCCGGAGTCGCGGGCGACGTGCTCCGCGCCCTCGCGGCCGAGCGGCTCGGGGCCCCGGTCGAGGTGGTTCGCGCCCCGACGCTCCCCGCCTGGTGCGGCCCCGACTCGCTCGTCGTCGCCTCCTCGTACTCGGGCGACACCGCCGAGACCCTCGCCTGCTTCGACGAGGCGCTCCGGCGCGGCTGCCGGTCGCTCGTCGTGACGGCCGGGGGGGCCCTGGGGGCGCGCGCCGAGGCGGCCGGCGCGGCCACGGTCATCGTTCCGGCCGGCCTCATGCCGCGAGCCGCCTTCGGGTACCTGTGCCTTGGGCTGCTCGGCGCCCTCGAGGCCGCGGAGCTGTTCCCGCCGCTGGAAGAGGAGCTCGCCGAGGCGCTCGAGACGCTCGAGGCGCTCGTCCCCACCCTCGTCCCCACCGTCCCCACCTCGGTGAATCCGGCCAAGCGGCTCGCGAGCGCCATGGGGCGCCGGACGCCGGTGGTCTGGGGCGCCGAGGGAGTCGGCGCGGTCGCCGCCTCGAGGTGGAAGACCCAGTTCAACGAGAACGCAAAGACCCCGGCGTTCGCCGCGGCGCTTCCGGAGCTCGACCACAACGAGGTCGTGGGATGGTCCAAGGGCAGCGGGAGCCGGTTCTTCGTCGTCGCGCTCCGCCACGACGAGGAGCATCCGGACGTCGCCGTACGGTTCGCGCCCTCGATCGAGATCGCCCGCGAGTCCGGCGCGCTCGTCGAGGAGGTCTGGGCAAGCGGTCGGTCCCGGCTCGGCAAGCTGCTCTCGCTCGTCGCCGTCGGGGACTTCACCTCCACGTACCTCGGCATCGCTCGAGGCGAGGACCCGACCCCGATCGAGGCGATCGTCCGGCTCAAGGCCGCGCTGGCGGAGGCGTGAGGTGACCGCGCTCCCCGGCCCCGGCGACGCCCTCGCCGACGAGGCGGCGGAGGTCGTGCGGTCCCGGACGGCGCTCGTCCCGCAGGTGGCGATCGTGCTGGGCTCGGGCCTCGGCGCGGCCGCGGAGGACGTCGTCGAGGAGGTCTCGGTCCCCTTCGAGGACCTTCCCGGGTTCCCCCGCCCCACGGTGCCGGGTCACGCGGGGCAGCTGATGCTCGGCTCCCTCGCCGGCGTGCCGGTCGCGGTCTTCCGCGGCCGGATTCACTACTACGAGGGGAACGAGATGGCCGTGTGCGCGCTCCCCGTCCGGGTGGCGCGACTGCTCGGCGCCGGGACCGCGATCCTCACGGCGGCGACGGGCGGGATCTCCGAGGGGCTCGCGACCGGCCACCTCGTGGTGGGCGCCGACCACATCAACGCGATGGGCGCGAACCCGCTGCGGGGCTGGCGCCGACCGGACGGTTCGCCGCCGTTCGTCGATATGGTCGGGACCTACGACGCCGAGCTCGCCGAGCTCGCGGTCGCGGCCGCCCGAGGACTCGGGATCCCGGTCTCCCGCGGCGTGTACGCGGCGATGCCCGGACCGTCGTACGAGACGCCCGCCGAGATCGAGGCGCTGCGCCGGGCCGGAGCCGACGTGGTCGGCATGTCGGTCGTGCCCGAGGCGGTGCCGGCCCGCGCGCTGGGGATGCGCGTGCTGGGACTGTTCTTCGTAACGAACCAGGTGGGCGTCGAGGTGGACCACGAGGAGGTGATCCGCGCCTCGAACGCGATGGCGCGGTCGATCGGGAGCGTGATCGCCGAGGTGCTGTCGAAAGGAGCGGGATGGACTGCGACGTGAGGGACCTCGGCCTGGCCGAGAAGGGGCGCGAGCGCATCGAGTGGGCGGCGGCCGAGATGCGCGTGCTCGCGCTGATCCGCGAGCGCTTCGAGAAGGAGCGTCCGCTCGAGGGCGTCCGCATCGGTGCGTGCCTGCACGTGACGACCGAGACGGCCAACCTCGTCGAGACGCTCGCCGCGGGTGGGGCCGAGGTCGCGCTCTGCGCCTCGAACCCGCTCTCCACGCAGGACGACGTCGCGGCGGCGCTCTGCGAGCAGGCCGGCGTCGACGTGTTCGCGATCAGGGGCGAGGACAACGAGACGTACTACCGTCACATCAACGCGGTGCTCGATCACCGGCCGCACGTCACCATGGACGACGGCGCCGACCTCGTGAGCCTGCTGCACCGCGAGCGCCCCGAGCAGATCGGCGAGGTCTTCGGGGGCACGGAGGAGACGACGACCGGCGTGATCCGGCTGCGGGCGATGGCGGCCGACGGCGCGCTCCGCTATCCGATCGTGTCGGTGAACGACGCGGACACGAAGCACCTGTTCGACAACCGCTTCGGGACCGGACAGTCGACGGTCGACGCCATCATGCGGGCGACGAACCTGCTGTTCGCAGGCCGGACCGTCGTGGTCTGCGGGTTCGGCATGTGCGGGCGGGGGGTGGCGTCGAGAGCTCGCGGGCTCGGGGCCCGGGTCGTGGTGACCGAGGTCGACCCCCTCCCGGCGCTCGAGGCGGCGATGGAGGGCTACCAGGTCATGCCCCTCCGGGAGGCCGCCCGCATCGGCGACGTGTTCGTCACGGTGACCGGCGACACCTCCGTGATCCGGCGGGAGCACCTCGAGGTGATGAAGGACGGCGCGGTGCTGGCCAACGCCGGCCATTTCGATGTGGAGATCGACAAGCGCGCCCTCGAGGAGCTGTCGGAGGGCCGCCGACGCCGCATTCGCGAGTTCGTGGACGAGTACCGGCTGCCCGACGGGCGTCGACTCAACCTGCTGGGCGAGGGACGGCTCGTCAATCTCGCGGCGGGCGAGGGACATCCGGCGGCGGTGATGGACATGTCGTTCGCCAACCAGGCGCTCTCGGTCGAATGGGTGGTGAGGACCCGGGGAACGCTCACCCCCGGCGTGCACCCGGTTCCGGACGACATCGACGCGGAGGTCGCTCGGCTCAAGCTCCGCGCGATGGGGATCGAGATCGACGCGCTGACCCCGGAACAGGAGGACTACCTGCGATCGTGGGAGCAGGGGACCTAGCGGCGTTCCGCGAGGCGGGCCGGACGCTGTTCTCGCTCGGGCTCGTGCGGGGGAGCGAGGGCAACCTGTCCACGTGGGACGGGGCGCGCCTGCTGATCACGCGGACCGGCTGCGAGCTCGCCCGGCTGTCGGAGGACGACGTGCTGGAGGGCACGCTCGACGAGCCGCCCGCCTCGGCGTCGTCCGACCTCGCTCGCCACGTCGAGATCTACCGCGGGAACGGCCCCGGCGCCGTGGCCCACGCCCATCCTCCCGGCTCGGTCCCCGAGGGGTGGGTGCCGGGGCAGGAGCACGGGAGCTACGCGTTCGGTGCCACGCTGGAGGCCGCGGTGGCCGGGATCGTGCGCTCGGCACGCCGGGCCGGCTCGCGCGAGGGTGCGGCGCCGTGAGGACGATCCCGCCGCCGGTCGAGTGGTGCGGCGACTCGGTCAGGATCCTCGACCAGCGCGCGCTGCCGCACCGCGAGGAGTTCCTCGAGTGCCGAACCGTCGAGGAGGTCGCGGGGGCGATCCGCTCGATGGCGATCCGGGGGGCTCCGGTCCTTGGGATCGCGGCGGCGTTCGGCGTGGCGCTCGCGGCGGCCACGTCGAGAGCCCGAGGGACCAACGCGCTCGTTCGCCAGCTCGGCCGGGCCGCGGACGCGCTCGTCGCGACGCGCCCGACCGCGGTGAACATCCGTTGGGCGGTCGCGCGGGTGCTCGAGGTCGCCCGCGACGAGTGCTGCCGCGTGGGCGCCACGCGCGCGCGGGTGCACGAGGCGCTCGTCGCCGAGGCGCTTCGGATCGAGGCCGAGGACCGCGAGGCCTGCGCGGCGATGGGCCGCCACGGAGTCGAGCTGGTCCCCGAGCGCGCGAACGTCCTCACCCACTGCAACACCGGCAGGTTGTGCACGGCGGGGATCGGGACCGCGCTCGGCGTCGTGTACACGGCGCACGAGCGTGGAACGGGCGTGCACGTGTGGGTCGACGAGACCCGGCCGGTGCTGCAGGGGGCGCGGCTCACGGCGTGGGAGCTCGGCCGGCTGGGCGTGCCGATGACGCTCGTGGCCGACGGCGCGGCCGCCTCGCTGATGGCCGCGGGCCGGGTGGACCTCGTCCTCGTGGGGGCGGACCGGATCGCGAGGAACGGTGATGTGGCGAACAAGGTCGGCACGTACGGGCTCGCCGTCCTCGCCCGACACCACGGCGTACCGTTCTACGTGGTCGCCCCGACCTCGACGGTCGACCTCGACACGCCGAACGGCCGGCACATCCCGATCGAGGAGCGCGATCCGGAGGAGGTGACCGGGGTCCTCGGCTCGCGGCTGGCGCCCGAGGGCGTTCGGGCGCTCAACCCGGCCTTCGACGTCACCCCGGCGGAGCTGGTGACGGCGATCGTGACGGAGCGGGGGACGCTCCGTCCGCCGTTCACGCGCTCGCTCGAGGTCGCGGTCGCCGCCGCCGCGGGCCGCCGCCCGAGGACCGGGTCCCGGGACGAAGGCAGGGAGCCGTGAGCCGCGTCTCGGTTCGCGCGCGGTTCGAGCGGTTCCCCGCGACGGTCAAGGGGGCGTTCATCCTCCGGGGCGAGGACCCCGATCCCCACCAGGTGGTGTTCCGCGAGGCCCGCGTCGTCGGCGTGGGGGGCGGTCGGGGCCGGCCCGTGCCGATCGCCTCGGCGACGCTCGATGTCGCGCCGAGGCAGGACGTGTTCGTCCCCTTCGAGCTCCCCGTCTCGGACCTCGACCCCGGCTGGTACGGGTTCGAGTGCGATCTCGACGTCGACGGCGTGCCCGGAACCTACCCGGGTGGGCGTCGCTTCTCCGTTCCCTGGCCGCGGGCGACGGTGCGGCGGGGAACGATCCGCGTGGGACGGGAGGTGCGGCTCGGCGAGGACGCCCGCGTGCGCATCGAGCAGCTCGACTGCGCCGGGGACTGCCTCAAGATCGGCCTGGCCGTGACGCCGGGCCACACGGTCTCGCCGAGGCTCCTTGCCGACGGGACGAGGCTCGAGATCCTCGACGTGGAGATCGAGCTCGACAGCGGCCGCGGCCGGGTCCTCGCGTATCCCCTCCTGCGGTCTCACGAGGTGCTGCGAATCGAGCTGCGCGGTCGCGGGCGAGGGGCCGAGGGGGCGCTCGACGTGGAGCTCCCCTGACGGGATCCGGTACGCGTCCGATCCACCACCGTCGAAGGGTGTCGGCGCCCGGCGCTAGCGTGCGTCGATGCTCCGCGCGCTGCTCGAGGTGGTCTTTCCGCGGCGGTGCGCGGGCTGCGGCGAGGGGCCGTGGCCGTTCTGCGACGCCTGCCGGAGCTCGCTCCTCGCGCTCGAGCGCCCGTGGTGCGAGCGGTGCGGGGCCCCCGCACCGGCCCCCCGGACGCGCTGCCGCGCGTGCCCGCCGCCGGAGATCGAGCGGGCGCGCGCCCCGTTCCTGTTCGAGGGACCGGCGAGGAACGCGATCCACCACCTGAAGTTCGAGGGGTGGCGGGGTGTGGCGGAGGCGCTGGGAGCCTCGATGGCGGCCGTCGCGGGGCCGTGGGGTCCGGCCGAGACCTCGGGCACCCAGGCCGCGAGCCCGGCCGCCGGGCCGGACTCACCCGTCGACGCCGTGACGTGGGTTCCGCTCTCCGCGCGCCGGCTCGCCGAGCGCGGGTTCGACCAGGCGCGGGCGCTGGCCGAGGTGGTCGGATCGCGACTCCACCTGCCGGTGGCGAGGCTGCTCGTCCGGACGACCGACACGGGGTCCCAGGCGCGACGCTCGGGGCCGATGCGGCGTGCCGCCATGGCGGGGGCGTTCGAGAGCGCGGG
Source organism: Actinomycetota bacterium (assembly GCA_021325015.1). Taxonomy (GTDB): domain Bacteria; phylum Actinomycetota; class UBA4738; order UBA4738; family HRBIN12; genus JAJPHY01. The sequence continues at coordinate 14,190 of JAJPHY010000073.1, forward strand.
CCAGCCGCCGCCGCTCGTTCTGCTCGTGGACGACGTGCTCACGACGGGAGCCACGGCCGCCGCGTGCGCCCGCACGCTCCTCGACGCGGGCGCGTCGAGGGTGCGCCTGCTCACGGCCGCGCGGGCGCTCGCGCCCGCCGAACGGGCTCAGCTCCGGCCGGGACCGGGCCGATATACTCGCATGGGGCTCGCGCCTGGGTCTGTGGTTGCCCGGGGGAACGTCCCCCGGTAGTCGATGCCAGCCGCGGGCGAAACGACCCACGTAAGGTGACCGTTGGTCGCTGAGCATGGTGCGGTTTAGATGTAAGTCCTGCCTCGGCGAGGGCGACCCCGCCGGGAGAAGGCGCTAAGCGGCCGTGGCCGTGAACCCCTCAGCAGGCGAGTGTGGGGACAAAGACCAGGTCAGCCGGGCGTGAGCCCCGTTCCCACGGACGGAGCAGGCGGACGCGGCCCGGGAGGAGGAACGCGCATGGATCTGGTGCTCAGGGCCCGCGGAACCCGCATCACCGACCACGTCCGGAACGCGGCGAGGCGCAAGCTGTCGCGCCTCGAGCGCCTGGAGCCCAAGGTGACGCGGCTCCAGCTCGAGGTGATCGGGGAGAAGAACCCGCGCCTGGGCGGCGTGCGCCGGGTGGAGGCTGCCTTCGAGACCCCGCGGCGGACCTTCCGCGCCAGCGCCGAGGGCTCCGACGTGGACTCGGCGCTCGACGCGATCGCCGAGAAGCTCGAGCGCCAGCTCCGCGACCACAACACGAAGCGCAGAACGAAGCTGCTCACGGGGGCGAGTCGACTAAAATCCGAACGAGCGGTCCAGCGGGCGGCGACGGAGTCGCCCCAGCGCGCCGAGTGAGGCCTCGCCCACTCGGAAAACCGGAGGGCGCGTGAGCACGAAGCGCAAGGACCAGTCCGACGAGGTCGACCGGCCCGACAAGCTGCGCGTCATGGTCGCCGACGACCACGCGCTGTTCCGCCGCGGCCTGCAGATGGTCCTCGATCAAGAGGACGACCTCGAGCTGGTCGGCGAGGCCTCCGACGGCGTCGAGGCGGTCGAGAAGGCCCAGGAGCTCATGCCGGACGTGATCCTGATGGACGTGCGGATGCCCAAGCGGTCCGGCATCGAGGCGGCCGGCGAGATTCGCGACCTCCTGCCGCACGTGAAGATCCTGATGCTCACCATCTCCGACGAGGAGGCCGACCTCTACGAGGCGATCAAGGCCGGGGCCTCGGGATACCTGCTGAAGGAGATCCCGATCGAGGAGGTCGCCGACGCCATCCGGTCGGTGTGGGCCGGGCAGTCGCGGATCTCGCCGTCGATGGCCTCCAAGCTGCTCAGCGAGTTCGCCGCGATGAGCAAGTCCACCGGGGAGCGACCACAGGTCCCCAGCCCGCGCCTGACCGAGCGCGAGATGGAGGTCCTCAAGCTCGTCGCCAAGGGGAAGAACAACCGCGACATCGCCAGGGAGCTGTACATCTCCGAGAACACCGTCAAGAACCACATCCGGAACATCCTGGAGAAGCTCCACCTCCACTCGCGGATGGAGGCCGTGGTGTACGCCGTCCGCGAGAAGCTCCTCGAGATCACCTGAGCGACGGCCCCGCGGGTCGCCCGAGCGACTGGCCGGGCCGGCGCCGCCTCGTCCGCGCACCCCTCCGGTAGAATCGGGCTCGAACCCCACCCCCCCGGAGGATCGCTCCGTGGTCATCGAGAAGATCGGTCAGTTCGGCGAGGGACGCCGCCGCAGACGCCTCGAGCAGCTCGTCGGTGTCGTGAGCTCGTACGAGCCCGAGGTCGAGGAGCTCTCCGATGAGGAGCTGCGGGACAAGACCGTCGAGTTCCGCCGGCGGCTCGCGGGCGGCGAGAGCCTCGACGACCTCCTACCCGAGGCGTTCGCCTGCGTGCGGGAGGCCGCCCGCCGCACGATCGGCCAGCGGCACTTCGACGTGCAGGTCATGGGCGCGATCGTCCTTCACGAGGGCAACATCGCCGAGATGAAGACCGGCGAGGGCAAGACCCTCGTCTCCACCATGCCCGCCTACCTGAACGCGCTCGAGGGCAAGGGCGTCCACGTGGTCACGGTGAACGACTACCTGGCCAAGCGCGACTCGGAGTGGATGGGCCCCATCTACCGGGCGCTCGGCGTGAGCGTCGGCCTGATCCAGGCCTCGATGTCGCCGGCGGAGCGCAAGCCGGCCTACGCCGCCGACATCACCTACGGGACGAACAACGAGTTCGGGTTCGACTACCTGCGCGACAACATGGCCATGCGCCTGGACGAGATGGTCCAGCGCGGGCATCACTACGCCATCGTCGACGAGGTGGACTCGATCCTGATCGACGAGGCGCGGACGCCGCTGATCATCAGCGGCATGGTCGCCGACTCGGCCAAGTGGTACCAGACGTTCGCCCGCCTGGCCCCGCGCCTGCGGCGGGACGAGGACTACGAGGTCGACGAGGCCAAGAAGACGATCGCGATCACCGAGTCCGGCGTCGCCAAGGTCGAGGACGCTCTGGGGCTCGAGAACCTCTACGAGCACGTCCACACGCCGCTCGTGCACCACCTGCACAACGCGATCCGCGCGAAGGAGCTGTACCACCGCGACGTCGAGTACATCGTGACCAACGGCGAGGTGAAGATCGTCGATGAGTTCACCGGCCGGGTGCTCGAGGGCCGGCGCTACTCGGAGGGCCTCCACCAGGCGATCGAGGCCAAGGAGGGGGTCCGGATCAAGGAGGAGAACCAGACCCTGGCGACCATCACCATCCAGAACTACTTCAAGATGTACGAGAAGCTCGCCGGCATGACCGGCACCGCCAGGACCCAGCTCGCCGAGTTCCAGGAGGTCTACAAGCTCGACGTCGTCGAGATCCCGACCAACCGGCCGATGATCCGCGTGGACCAGCAGGACCTCATCTACAAGACCGAGGACGCCAAGTGGAACGCGGTCGTCGAGGACATCGTCGAGCGGCACGAGAAGGGGCAGCCCGTGCTGGTCGGCACGGTCTCGATCGAGAAGTCCGAGAAGCTGTCGGGCTACCTGAACCGCCGGGGCGTGCCGCACCACGTCCTGAACGCGAAGAACCACGAGAAGGAGGCCATGATCGTCGCCCAGGCCGGGCGCAAGGGCGCGGTCACCGTGGCCACGAACATGGCCGGCCGCGGCGTCGACATCCTGCTCGGCGGCAACCCCGAGTACCTCGCGCGGCAGGAGATGGCCGCGCGCGGGTACGACAACGACCGGTACCTGCTCTTCGAGATGGACCCCGAGGAGCGGGCCGAGTACGAGGCCGAGTACGAGCCGATCTACCGCAAGTTCAAGCAGCAGACCGACGCCGAGCACGAGGAGGTCGTGGCGCTCGGCGGGCTGTACGTCCTGGGCACCGAGCGGCACGAGTCGCGGCGCATCGACAACCAGCTCCGTGGACGCTCCGGCCGTCAGGGGGACCCCGGCGAGTCGAGGTTCTACCTGTCGCTCGAGGACGACCTCATGCGGATGTTCGCCAGCGAGCGCATCGCGTCGATCATGGAGCGGCTGAAGTGGCCGGACGACGAGCCGATCACGGCCCGGATGGTCACCCGAGCGGTCGAGAGCGCGCAGAAGCAGATCGAGGAGCTGAACTTCGAACGCCGAAAGAACATCCTGAAGTACGACGACGTGATGAACACCCAGCGCACGGTGATCTACGAGGAGCGCGAGAAGATCCTCCGCGGCGAGGACTTCAAGGAGGAGGCGCTCGACATGGTCACCGAGGTGGTCGAGCGTACGATCGCCGAGCACGTCGGGGACAAGGCGTTCGCGGAGGACTGGGATCTCGACGGTCTGCTCGCCGCGCTCGGCGAGATCTATCCGATCCGCCTGCGCACGAGCGACCTCGAGCGGGTCGCCAGCCCCGCCCTGCTGACCGAGCGGGTGCTGACCGACGCCCTGGACCTGTACGAGGAGAAGGAGCGCCAGCTCGGCTCGGAGGTCATGCGCGAGCTGGAGCGCATGGTGCTGCTCAGCATCACCGACACGAAGTGGCGCGAGCACCTGTACGAGATGGACTACCTGCAGGAGGGCATCCACCTGCGGGCGTACGGGCAGAAGGACCCGCTCACGGAGTACCAGCGCGAGGCCTTCGACATGTTCCAGGAGCTCACTCGGGGCATTCGGGACGACTTCGTCCGCTACATCTACCGGGTGGAGCTCGTCCGCCAGGACGAGCCCGCCCGCCCCAGGCCGCAGCGCGTGGTCACGAGCCGCGGCGAGGGCGAGGCCGGCTCCGGCTCGGCGCCGCAGGCCAGGAGCGACAAGGTGCCGCGCAACGCCCCGTGTCCCTGGCTCGGGCAAGAAGTACAAGAAGTGCCACGGCGCGGTCGCGTGAGCCTCCGCGCCGTGCCGGCCGCTCCCGCCGGACGTGACGGAGATCACGCCACTCTGCGGCGGAGGTCACCTTCCGCGGCCGCCCAACGGCACACCCCATCGGTGCCGGGCGACACCGAGGCGCGCCTCGGCCCCGCCTACCGTTCGCGGTGGACGAAGGAGGGTGGTGCCGATGATGCCGAACCCGGTGGGACGGGAGGTGGCGGGACAGCGGGTCGCCGAGCGCGTGCGTCGGGCCGAGGCGGACCGGCGGAGCCGGCCGGTGGCCGAGCTCCGGGCCGCGGCTCGTCGGGAGCGAATCCGTCTGGCCATCGCCGCCGCGTTGACGCCGAAGCGCCGAGCGCGCACCGTCCGGGAGCCGAGGCCGGCCTGAGCGGGGCGACCCGGACGCGGGCGCCGGAGTGACCGCTCCGGCGCCGGCGCGCCGGCGTGGACCCGACGGGCCCCTCGGTACAATCGCTCGCGTGAGCGAGCACACCGAGCGACTCGACGACCTGGCCAAGCGCATCGCGTCCGCGAAGGAGTTCCTTTGACGTCGACGCCAAGCGGGCGCAGGCGGCCGACCTCGAGCGGCAGGCCGCCGACCCCACCATCTGGAACGACCAGGCGCGCGCGCAGGAGCTGACCAAGCGGCTCGCCCGACTGCGGGCCGACCTCGAGCGCTACGACTCCCTCGAACGCCGGCTGGCCGACGCGCGCGCCATGGACGAGCTCCTCGAGGACGAGCCCGACGCCGAGCTCGAGCGCGAGCTCGTCTCGAGCCTGCGTTCGCTGGAGACCGAGGTGGACCGGCTCGAGCTCGCGACGCTGCTCGGCGGCGAGTACGACCGCAACGACGCCGTCGCGACCCTGCACGCCGGGGCCGGCGGCACCGAGTCGCAGGACTGGGCCGAGATGCTGCTGCGCATGTACCTGCGGTGGGCCGAGCGGCAGGGCTTCGACGTCGAGCTCGACGAGACGCTGTACGGTGACGAGGCCGGGATCAAGAGCGCCACGTTCATCGTGCACGGAGCCAACGCGTACGGCCTGCTCTCGGCCGAGCGGGGCGTTCACCGCCTGGTCCGGATCTCGCCGTTCGACGCCGCCAGGCGCCGGCACACGTCCTTCGCGAGCCTCGACGTCATCCCGCTGCTCGAGGAGGCGCAGGAGGCCGACGTCGAGATCGACGAGAAGGACCTGCGGATCGACGTGTACCGCTCGACCGGACCCGGAGGTCAGTCGGTGAACACGACCGACTCGGCCGTGCGGATCACGCACCTGCCGACCGGGATCGTGGTCGCCTGTCAGAACGAGCGCTCGCAGCTCCAGAACAAGGCCGTCGCGATGCGGATCCTCAAGGCCCGGCTGGCCGAGCTCGAGCGGCGCAAGCTCGAGCAGAAGCTCGAGGACCTCCGCGGGGAACGGCGCGGGATCGACTTCGGCTCGCAGATCCGCTCGTACGTCCTCGCCCCCTACCGGCTTGTCAAGGACCACCGGACGAACGTCGAGATCGGGGACGTCGATCGGGTGCTCGACGGCGACCTCGACGAGCTCATCGAGGCCGAGCTCCGGCGTCGGGCCGAGAACGGGCAGGCCCGATAAGCGGCCGGGCCCGCTCGTCGAGGCGACTCGGCCCGATCGGCGATCCCGCCGCCCCCGGGCGTTCGGGGCGACCGGGTTCCGCCGATCCTCGCCGACGCTCGAGCGCCGCGGCGGCTGCGAAGGACGCGACGAGCACGAGCCAGACCAGCGCCGAGGCGAGCAGCCCCCGTCCGATCGTCGGGTCGGCGTACGTGAGCCGCACCTCGTGGGTCCCCGCCGGAATCGGGACCGCCTGGAGGAAGTAGTCGGCCCGGAGCAGCGGGGCGGGCCTGCCGTCCACGGTCGCCGACCAGCCGGTGTCCCAGGCGTTCCTCACGACGACGAGCGAGGGGGCCCCGGCCGTCGCGATGATCCGGACGTCCTCGGGCTCGACCTCGTGGTACTCGGCCGTGCCGGGTGTCGCCCCGGCGACCGGGCGGATGCCCGGGTTGGCCTCCACCACCGCTCGGAGGGCCGGGTCGAACCCGGGCGCGAGCACGGCTCTGAGCGCCCGCACGCCGCTTCCCACGTCCTCCCAGCTCGGGACGACGGAGGCCCGCGGCTCCCACCCGCCCACCTCGTACAGGTCGTAGCCGCCCCCGGTCGCGACGACCTGCGCGCTCAGTCCCTCCGGCAGCGGGAAGCCGACGGGGACGATCAGGTACCGGATGCCGAGCAGGCGCACGTTCGTCAGGGTCGGCGAGGCCAGGATCGAGGCGTTGTAGAAGACCGGCAGCGGGTTCGTCGCCCGGATGTAGGACCAGTAGCGAGGGAGCTGGATCGGCGAATAGCCGAGCACGTCGTTCAGCCGGAAGAGCACGGCGCGCCCGAGCAACAGGGCCGGCCAGTCCTTCGGGTCCTGCGTAAACAGGTATCCCTTGTTGAAGTCGACGGTCGGCTGGATCCACGCGAGGTACCGGCCGCCGTCCTCGCCCCGCGCCTGCAGGTAGCGGGCGATCGGCGGGGGGTCGAGGTAGCGGGCGAGCGACACGTTCGGCCATCGCAGCGGCTGGGGCCCGAGGGCCGGGTGGTCGTGGCCCTCGAGGCCGAGGAAGACCGTTCCGCCGTTGTAGGCCGAGGACCAGAGCGCGCCGCCCATCAGGTCGGCGGCGAGGACGAGCGGAAGCGCCAGGGCGGCCCACCGGCGCCCTCGGAACAGCCGCCACAGCACCGGCGCCGAGGCCACCGCGCCCGCGAGGAACACCACGAACCGCTGTGGGTGCGCGCCGAGCGCAAGGGGCAGGACGAGGAACAGACCCGCGCCGGCGCCGAGCCACCAGAGCGCCTCGCGCGGCGAGGGCAACCGGTCCAGGAACCCCTGTAGCCCGATCGCCCCGAGCGCCGGAGCGACGAGGAGCGCGAGGTACCGGAGCCGTCCGGGGTTGTGCAGGTACACGTCGCCGAACGGCACGCGCAGGACCGCCGCCCGGAACCATCCCGCGCTGACGAACAGGTTGAGGGTCAGCAGGTACGCGACGAGCCCGGAGATCGCGAACGCGGCGGCGAGGTACCGGCGCCCTCTGGCGCGCACGGCGGCCGGCACGCAGAGCAGCATCGTGGCGCCGACGTACGCCCCGGGCGTGCTCGCGAGCTGGAACGGCCACCCGCTCCAGATCCCCCGGGTCGGGAGCGGGCGGTCCTCGGTGCCGGCCGCGCGCGCGAGCGTTCCGCCGAGCGCGGCGTACCCGCCCCGCAGGCTCGACCGGTCGATGAGGGCGAACCGGGGGATGAACAGCGCGAGGTTCGCGAGCGGCAGGGCCGCGAGGAACAGGAGCCCCTCGACGGTCTCGCGCCGGACGCTCGCGCGCCCGGCGCGCACCTCGCGCGCCGACCGGGCGGCGAGGTACGCGACGAGCAGCCCCGTGCACATCACGAGGCCGTGCGACATGTGCGCGCTCGCGACCTGGCCCCAGGCGAGGGCGCCGAGCGCGAGCCAGGCAAGCTTCCGCGACCAGCGCGACGACCGCAGGTAGCCCGAGGCGCCGACCAGGACGAAGGGGGTCCAGGCGAGCGTCCCGGCGAAGGGGAGCGAGATGCCGACGTTCGAGGCGGCGATCGCCATGCCGAGCGCGAGCCCGCCCGCCGTGGCGGCGGGACGGTGGAGGTCCTCCATCCTGAGGAACCAGTACAGGCCGAGCCCGGCGAGGACCGGCTGCAGGACGATGAACGCGCGGAGCCCGTCGCCGCACGGGAACAGCCATGAGGTGAGCATCCACGGCAGGTACAGCCAGCCGGACTGGGGGTCGGCCGCGAAGGGCGTTCCGGCCATCTCGAACGGGTTCCACAGGGGTACGTGTCCGGCCGCGAGGCTCCGACCCATCAGACACGACCGCGGGAGCCAGAACGACAGGATGTCGGGGTGCTGGTTGGTGAGCAGCCGGGCGAAGACGAACCCCCGCTCGGCGAGCACCACCGACGCGACGATGAGCGCTGGTCCGGCCACGGCCGCCGCCAGGCGGCGTGCCCGCGAAGGGGGCCGCGCGTCGGCGGCGGGGGGCGCGGGGGCTCCTCGTTCGGCGGTCCGCATGGCGCTCTCAGGGTAGTGGAGCTTCGTTCCGTTCACCGGGGGGGTCTGCTAGACTCCCGCGCGGTCCCGCCTCCCCGAAAGCCCATCATGATCAGCCTCCAGCACGTCACGAAGATCTACAAGAACTCGGTCGTCGCGCTCGACGACGTGAGCGTGGAGATCGAGAAGGGCGAGTTCGTCTTCATCGTCGGCGCGTCCGGCTCGGGCAAGTCCACGTTCATCCGCCTCCTGCTCAAGGAGGAGGAGGCGACCAAGGGCGACATCTACGTGGCCGGCAAGAACCTGGCCAAGCTGACGCCCTGGAAGGTCCCGTACCTGCGCCGGAACATCGGCACGGTGTTCCAGGACTTCAAGCTCCTCCAGGACAAGACCGTGTTCGACAACGTCGGGTTCGCGCTCGAGGTGATCGGCAAGCCCAAGCACGTGATCGACCAGCGGGTTCCCGAGATCCTCGAGCTGGTCGGGCTGGGCGACAAGATCAACAACTCCCCCGACGAGCTCTCCGGCGGCGAGCAGCAGCGCGTCTCGATCGCGCGCGCGTGTGTGAACCGGCCCCTCCTTCTGCTCGCCGACGAGCCGACCGGCAACCTCGACCCGACCACGTCGGTCGACATCATGCGGCTGCTCGACCGCGTGAACCGGATCGGGACGACGGTCGTCATGGCGACCCACGACCAGGCCATCGTCGATGCGATGCGCCGCCGCGTGATCGAGCTCGACGCGGGAAAGGTGATCCGCGACCAGTCTCGCGGGGTGTACAGCTAGGTGTTCCGTCGATTCGAGTACTACCTGCGAGAGGTTACCTCGGGGCTCCGGCGGAACGGGCTGGTGGCGTTTGCCGCCGTGTCGACGACGTTCATCGCGCTGCTCCTGTTCGGGCTCGCCCTGCTGATCTCGCGTCAGGTGAACCTCATGATCGAGGCCACCACGGGCAACGTCGAGGTCGCGGTCTACCTCTCCGACCCCGTGAATCCGCAGACCGTCGAGGCGCTCACGCAGAAGCTCGCGTCGCTCCCGGCGGTGGCCAACGTCACCTACGAGTCGAAGGCCGAAGCCTGCGCCAAGTTCAAGCAGGAGTTCGCCAACCAGCCGGGCCTGGTCCAGGGGGTCTCGTGCGACCCCAAGGACAACCCTCTGCCGGCCTCGCTCCGAGTCAAGCTGGCCCACCCCGAGGAGTACTCACAGGTCGCGGCAGTGCTCGGTTGCAGGAGCGACGGCACGTGCGCGCAGCCCGGTGTGGACAAGATCTACGACTTCCGTGGGCTCCTCGACCGGCTGTTCGCCGTGACGCGCGTGTTCCGCGTGGGTGTGCTTCTCGTGGCGCTGGTGATGCTGATCGCCGCGGCCATTCTCATCGCGAACACCGTCCGGATGGGGCTGTTCGCCCGCCGCAAAGAGATCGGGATCATGAAGCTCGTCGGGGCGACCAACTGGCGGATCCGGATCCCGTTCCTCATCGAGGGGCTGTTCGAGAGCCTGATCGGTGCAAGCCTCGCCGTGCTGTTTCTGTTCGGGCTCAAGGTGGCGTTCATCAATCCGCTCTACGGCAAGATCCAGTTCGTGCCCTGGGTCACGAACTCGGACGTCGTGGCGGTCATCCCGTGGCTGGTCGTCGCGGGGGCTCTCGTGGCGCTGATCGCAGGGTTCGCCGGTATGCGTCGCTTCCTCGACGTCTAGTGAGCCCGAAGCAGGACCGCCCCGGGCACAAGACCGTCGTGTCCAATCGGCGGGCGCTTCACGACTACGAGGTCCTCGAGCGCTTCGAGACCGGGATCGTGCTGACGGGCTCGGAGGTCAAGTCCCTCCGCGGCGGCCGCGGCTCGCTCGCCGAAGCGTACGCGCGAGTTCGGGACGGGGAGGTGTGGCTCGAGGGCATGCACATCCCGCCATACGAGCAGGCGATGGACAAGCGGCACTACGACCCCGTGCGCCCGCGCAAGTTGCTGCTCCACCGCGGCGAGATCCAGCGCCTCGTCGGCAAGACCGCCGAGCGCGGGCTCGCGCTGATCCCGCTCCGCGTGTACTTCAGCCACGGGCTGGCCAAGCTCGAGCTCGGGCTGGCCAGGGGTCGCCGACAGTACGAGAAGCGCCAGGTGATCGCCGAACGCGAGCACCGGCGCGAGATGGAGCGCGAGGCCGGCCGCAGGCGGTGAGCGCCATAGTGTCCGTGGCGCCCTATACTGTCCGTACAACCGAATAGCGGGGGTGCACCGGCTTCGACTCGGGCGGGTATCGCTCGGGGGAAGCGGGCCGACGTCGCCACATGCGTCGCGAAACA
>JAJPHY010000058.1 GCA_021325015.1 Actinomycetota bacterium
AGTCCGTGGCGTCGCTGTCGAAGGTCACCTCGGTCAGACACGCGACTCCCGCGCTGCATCCGGCATACGCCAGGCCGTCGCGCACGGCCGCGCAGAGCGCCCGCCAAAACGGCGTTCCCCGCAGGACCTCGCTCAGCCGCGCCGGGTTCCCCCCCGAGAAGAAGACCATCGACGCGCGACCCAGCGCCTCGACCAGGTCCGGCCGGTGGGCATCCTCTCGGGTCTTGAGCGGGAGGGCTTCAGCCGCCACCCCCATCTCCCGGTAGTGACCGAGCCCCTTGGCCGCCCACGCGTCGAACGACTCGTCGCCCTCGTGCGCGGCCGCGGTCGGCAGCACCAGCACCGGCCCGTCCGGGTCCCGCGAGCGGCGGAGGAGCTCCCGCTCCACCGGTTCGGACCAGGGCTCGAACTCCCCGGAGCCGAGCAGCGCCATCGCGATGGAGCTCACGCCACCCCCTCGCCGAGCGAGGCCGGGCGGAGCTCGGCATCCAGACGCGCGCCGATCTCGGCCGCCACGTCGAGCAGGGCGTCCAGGTCCTCCGCCTCGGTCCGGAAATTCACGATGCAAACCCGCAGGACGAACCGATCGCCCAGGACCGCGTTCGAGCAGTACACACGGCCGTCGAGCTGCAGCTCGGTCATGAGCCGCTCGTTCAGCATCGACAGGTAGGGTTCGCGCTCGGGGCCGCCGCCCAGATCGGGCGGGACGTACCGAAAGCAGCAGATCGATAGGTTGACCGGCGTCGCGAGCTCGAAGTCCTCGCGCTCCTCGACGCGGGCGCCCAGGTACCGGGCGAGCGCCGCGTCGTGCGAGATCCGGGCGGCGTAAGCGCGACGACCGTGCGCGAGGAGCGACACCCACACCTTCAGCGCCCAGAAGCTCCTCGAGAACTGCGGGCCAAGCCGGCCGAGATCCTGGCCGCGATCCGTCCGCTCGCGGTCCTGGTGCACGTAGCTCGCCTCGGCGTCGAAGGACTCCCGCAGGTGGGCGAGGTCCCGGACCAGCAGACACCCGCCCGACAGGGGCGTGTACAGCCACTTGTGCGGGTCGAACGCGATGGAGTCGGCCCGCTCGATCCCCGCGAACAGGGGTCGCAGGTCGTCGGCGAGGACGGCCGGCCCCCCGTAGGCACCGTCGACGTGCAGCCACACGCCCTCCTCCGCGCAGACGTCCGCGATCTCGGGGAGCGGGTCGATCGCCCCGGTCGCGACCGTTCCGGCGGTCGCGACCACCGCGACGGGCCGCCGGCCGTCGGCGACGTCTCGGCGGATCGCCTCCCGAAGCAGGTCGACCCGCATGCGATACCCGTCGTCGACGGGGATCCTGCGGAGGGCATCCAACCCCAGCCCCAGCATGTCGATCGCCCGGTCGCTCACGACGTGCGTCTCGGTGGACAGGTAGACGGCGAGCGGAGGGCCGGCGGCGACGCCACGGGTTCGGACGTCCCATCCCGCGCGCCGGTCCCTGGCGACCTTCAGCCCGACGAAGGTCGCCATCGCGCCACCGGAGGTGAGGAGGCCTCCCGCGCCCTCCGGCAACCCGAACACCGACGCGAACCACTCGGTCAGGTGACGCTCCACCTCGCTCGCCGAGGGCGAGAGGTGCCAGCCCCCAACGTTCATGTTGATCCCCGCGGCGAGCAGGTCGGCCGCCGCGCCCGGCACCGTCCCGGCGCCGGAGATGTACGCGTAGAACCGGGGGTGTCCGAGGTAGCCGGACCAGCGGAACGCGAGCTCGCGCAGGTACTCGATCAGCTCGTCCTCCGGCATCGGGTCCTCGGGGACCGGCCGCGCGAGCGCCTCGCGGACCTCCGCCCTCCGCCAGTCCCGGCCCACCGGCATCTCGGGGAGCCGCTCGAGCAGATCCCCGTACAGGTCCGCCACCTTGCCCGTGAACGCTCGCGCCCGCTCCGGGGGCCAGTCGAGGTCGCGAAGCGGCTCGGGGCGCTCGGTGTTCACTCCGTCGCCGCGTCCCGGCGCATCGGCGCTCACCCCTTCACCGCCGCGAGTCGAAAGGACTCCTCCGCCATGGCGCGCCGGAAGATGTCCTCCCCGAAGGCGGCGACCATCCCCTCCACCTGGCTCACGTGCTCCTGGATCGCCCGAAGCTTGAGCTCGAGGAGGTCGGGAGGGAGCGCGAAGTCGATCGCGAGCTCCTCCCTCGGCGTCACCGGGGGGGTGCCCGGCCGGAAGACGTCGAACCGGTTGTAGACCGGAACCCACGTGGCGGCCCACTCCGGCGTGGTCGTCGCATACAGCAGCCGCGCCCCCGGCTTGGCCGCGGCGACGAACGCGTCGGTCGCCCATCGGGACACCGACTTGTGGCCCGCGTGGTCCGTCATGCCGTCGGGTCCGAACGTCAGCACCGTGTCCGGCCGGACCTGCTCCATGAGCGCGAGCACCTTCGGATAGCCGGCGCCGTCCAGGGGCGTGTCCATGTCCACGTCGAGGCAATCCAGCCAGTGGTGCTCCCGGACCCCCAGCACCTCGAGGCTCCGCATGAGCTCCCGCTCCCGGACCTGCCCCATCGTCGCGGAGGGCCACTTCGCCTCGTCCATCGAGCCCCCCTCCCCCCGGGTGGCGGTCACGATCACGACGCGCGAGCCGTTGCGAACCGCTCGGGCCGCGAGTCCCGCCATGAGGTAGGTCTCGTCGTCCGGATGCGCCCAGACGCCGAGGATCGTGCCGAGCTCGTCCATCTCGGTTCCCCCCACCTCCGACAGCCTTCCAGACGGCCGTGTGATACGCCGTGAGAAGGACGGCTCGAATCTCGACGGCCCAGGCCGTGGACGCACCGCATCGTACGCGGGGGCGGCCGTCGACGGAAGGGGGGCGAGTTCGGCGGCGGGACGCAGGAGTCGACCCGGGACGGGTCGCACAACGAAGAACGGCCCCTCGGGGGGCCGTTCTTCTGGTGGTCCCGCGCATCGGGAGGGGGGAGCGCGGGACCGGACTCAGGTCCGAGGATCCGCGAGACGCTTGCCCCGGTAGTTCGGGAACACCACGTCCGCGTGCTGCCAGCACATGCTTCCGGCGTTGTAGATGGACAGCTTGGTCCTGCAGCCGGGGTGGGCGCACACCCGCCCCTCGTCCTCGGTGCGCGACGGCGGCGGCAGATGGCCCGGCCGGGTTCCCTTCATCATGCCGGTCCTCCTTCGCCTGCCTATTCGACGCCGGCCGGCGGGAGGTTCTCCCGGAGACGGTCTTGGACGGCCGCGGTTCAGTCGAGCGGAGGCCCGTGCGTCTCCGCGAGCAGCGCGCGGATCCGGTCGAGGAGATGAGCCGGAACCTGGTCGCAGCCGCACCTGGCCCGGAGGAGCTCCTTCAGCCGGCGCTGGAAGTCCGAGTGATCCATGCACGGCCCGCACCGGCCCAGGTGCTCCTCGATCTCGGCGCGCAGCGAGCCGCCGAGCTCGCCGTCGAGGTAGAGCTCGATCTGCTCGAGGACCTGTTGGCAGTCAATCGGCGACAAGGCCACGCTCCCGTACCGTCTCCCACAACGCCTTCTCCAGGGCCTTTCTTCCGCGGTGCAGCCTGGACATGACCGTGCCGATGGGGATCCCCATGATCTCCGCGATCTCCTTGTACGAGAACCCCTCGACGTCCGCGAGCAGGACGGCCAGGCGAAAGCCGTCGGGCAGGGCCTCGAGGGCCTGTTGGACGTCCTCGTCGGGCAGGCGCTCGAGCACGGCGCTCTCGGCCGAGGCCTCGACGCCCGCCTCCCCCAACTTGTCGTAGAGGTACCAGTCCTGGACGTCCTCGTCGGTGACCGTGACCGGCTCGCGCTGACGCTTGCGGTAGGCGTTGATGAACGTGTTCGTGAGGATCCGATACATCCACGCCCGGAGGTTGGTGCCCTCCTCGAACCCCCCGAAGCCCCGGAAGGCGCGCAGGTAGGTCTCCTGCACGAGGTCTTCGGCATCGGCCGGGTTCCGGGTCATCCGGAGCGCGGCGGAGTAGAGGTTCGGAAGGAGGGGCAGCGCCTCGCGCTCGAACCGCTCCTTGAGGGCCGGGTCGTCGGGTGGGGCGGGGGGCCTACGCGCCACCGCACGCCCCCGGATGCCGCTCGTGGGTCATGCCGCCCAGTATCCCGTATCGGGGAGACAGCGCCCGCCTGTCACTGGCGGATCTGGGTGACAATATGACTGCGTGGCGAGCGGGGACAACGAGGGCCGGCGAGGTCGCTGGACCGGCTTCGACTTCGGGGGAGGACCCGGAGGCGGGCAGCGGCGTCTGCGCACGTCGCCGTGGGTGTGGGTCATCGGGTTCGTCGTGATCCTGATTCTGTTCAACTACCTTGCGGCCCCGCGCCCGAACCAGATCGACTACTCGGTGTTCCTGCAGAAGGTGCAACAAGGCCAGATCGTCGGCACGCTCCACATCTCCTCGACCACCGTCACCGGGTCCTACAAGCAGGCGGGGAGGACCGTCGATTTCACGACGACGATCCCTCCGATCCTGCAGGGGACCGCCGACCTCACCAACCAGCTCGACCAGCAGGGCATCAGGTACACGGGCGTCCAGCCGGGAGCGCTCTCGAGCTTCCTGCTCTCGTGGATCCTGCCGCTGCTGCTGTTCGGGTTGCTCTGGTTCTTCCTCATCCGCCGCATGAGCGGCGCACAGACCTCGGCCGCCCTCAACCTCGGACGAAACCGCGTGAAGATCTACGACCGCAAGGAGATGAAGACGACGTTCGCCGACGTCGCCGGCGTCGACGAGGCGGTCGAGGAGCTCCGCGAGATCGTCGACTTCCTCAAGCACCCGAAGAAGTACCAGCGGCTTGGCGGTCGCATCCCCAAGGGCGTGCTCCTGCTCGGACCGCCCGGGTGCGGGAAGACCCTCCTCGCCCGGGCCGTCGCCGGGGAGGCCAACGTTCCGTTCTTCTTCATGTCGGGCTCGGAGTTCGTCGAGATGTTCGTGGGACTCGGCGCCGCGCGCGTGCGCGAGCTGTTCCAGCAAGCCAAGGAGAAGGCGCCGGCGCTCGTGTTCCTCGACGAGCTCGACACGATCGGGAAGGGCCGGGCGGGCGCGCTGGGAGCGGGGTTCGGCGCGCACGACGAGCGCGAGCAGACGCTGAACCAGCTCCTCGTGGAGATGGATGGCTTCGACTCATCGAAGGGCGTCATCATCATGGCCGCCACGAACCGGCCCGACGTGCTCGACCCGGCGCTCGTCCGGCCCGGGCGCTGCGACCGGCAGGTGGTCGTCGACCGCCCCGACCTCCGCGGCCGCGAGGCGATCCTGCGCGTCCACGCCCGGGGCGTGGCGCTCGACCCATCCGTCGACCTCAAGGTCCTGGCAGCGCGCACCCCCGGCTTCACGGGCGCCGACCTCGCCAACGTCGTGAACGAGGCGGCCCTGCTCGCCGCCCGGGCCGAGAAGAACTCCGTCACAACCCAGGAGCTCGAAGAGGCGATCGACCGGGTGGTGGCCGGTCTCGAGCGCAAGAGCCGCGTCATGTCCGAGAAGGAGCGCGAGATCGTGGCCAAGCACGAGATGGGGCACGCGCTCGTCGCGCTCGAGATGCCGACGGCCGACCCCGTGCACCGGGTCTCGATCATCCCGCGGGGCGCCGCCGCGCTCGGCATGACCATGCAGCGCCCCCTCGAGGACCGGTACCTGCTCACGGAGCCGGAGCTCGAGGACCGGCTGGCGGTCCTCCTCGGCGGTCGCACGGCCGAGGAGATCTGCTTCAACCAGATCTCGACCGGCGCGCAGAACGACCTGCAGCGCGCGACCGAGATCGCGCGGGCGATGGTGACCGAGTACGGCATGAGCGAGAAGGTCGGGCCCCTGTCGTTCGGGGAGAACGGGTTCCGCAGCGCCGAGGGCAGACTGCTGTTCCCCGGGGCGGGTCCGGAGCTGTCGCCTGCCATGGCCGACCTCGTCGACGCCGAGGTGACCCGGCTGGTCAACGAGGCCCACGAGCGGGCCCGGCAGGTCCTGCAGGGCAAGCGCGAGCTGCTCGACCGGCTCTCCGACGTGCTGATGGCCACCGAGGTCATCGAGGGCAAGGAGCTCAAGGAGTACGTCGAGGGCATCCGACCCATTCCCACGCCGGAGGAAGCGCGGGCGGCTCAGGCCGCCCTGAACGGTGGCCCCGAGGCCCGTTCGGGACCCGAGATCGTCTCTTCGGACGCACCGTCGGTGCCCCCGCCGCCACCCGGCGCGCTGCAGGGCTAGGCCGAGGGCTCCTCGCGGCGACCGCCCGCATCGCCGCCGCCTGAGACGAGGAGGTCGAAGCGCCCCCGGAACCTGTCCAGGAACCGGTAGTAGTTGCGCTTGGACCACGCCGCGCGCTCGGCGGGCGGAGTCCGATGCCACATTCGATGCTCGTGCCTCTCGACCGGGACGTCGACCACGACCGCCCGGAGGCCGGCGTCCTTGACGCGGAACGAGTACTCGATGTCGGCGGTTCGGTACCAGCGGAACTTCTCGTCGAAGAAGCCCGCGACGTCCAGGACCTCGCGTCGAAACGCCATCAGGTACCCCTCGATCGCGTCGACGTCGGGGCCCGGCGACGGCTCGAACTCGCGGAGGTCGGACGTGACGAGGCCGAACGGACCGCACACGCCCACGGTGGGGTCGGCGAGGACCTCCTCGAGCGGGGCCAGCACGTCTCCGGCGGGCTCGACCGAGGGGTCCGCCGCCAGCACCACCCGGCCTCGGGAGCGGCGAAGCCCCGCGTTCCGCGCCGCCGCCCACCCGGTCCCCACCTCGAGCGGCAGCACCTCCACGTCGTCCCCGAACGCACCCTCGCCGAGCTTGCCGCTGACGTCGGCAACCACGTACTGCACCGATCGCCCCGCCCCCGAGTGGCGGCGGAATCCACGGAGCGCTCGCTCGACGTCTTCCGGCCAGCCCTCACACACCCAGTGGATCGATACGTCCACGGTCGCCGGCTCGCCGAGGACCGACGCCACGTCCTTCGAGCGGAGTCGGGGAGTCGGCCCGGCCTCGGGCGGGGTGAGCGGCTCCAGGGTGGAGCCCTGCGGAGAGTCGACGACCCGAAACCCGAGCTCGGCGATCCGGTCGCGAAGCGCGTCCGCTGCGGCGAAGTCCCGGGCGGCCCGCCGCTCCGCCCGCTCTTCGGC
The DNA here is from genome assembly GCA_021325015.1 of Actinomycetota bacterium. Lineage (GTDB taxonomy): Bacteria > Actinomycetota > UBA4738 > UBA4738 > HRBIN12 > JAJPHY01. The sequence goes on from JAJPHY010000058.1 coordinate 7,095, forward strand.
CAGCCGCCGGACCTCGTCCGGGATCCCGCTCACGCCGCCTGCCTCCTCACGAAGTCCAGGACGATCGCCACCGCCTCCTCGGCCCGCTCCGAGTGGAAGACGTGCCCCGCGCCCTCGAGCAGCACGAGCTCGGCGTTCGGGATGCGGGATGCGAGGGCGCGGGCGTTGTCCGGGTCCACCACCCGATCCTCGGTTCCGTGCAACACGAGGGTCGGAGCGGTGATTCCCGGGAGCAGATCGTAGGGGTCGAACCGTCGCAGCGCCTCCCACTGCAGCCGCGCGGCGCCCGGTCGACGGGGGATCGCCGACCAGACCCGGAGATCCTCGGCGACGTGCTCGGGATGCTCGGCCGCGAAGCGCCGGGCGTACAGGACCAGATGAGGCGCGCCCTTGGGAGCCGACGCGTGCGGACGGATCTGCCGCCGGCCGCCCGCATAGGTCGCCCCCAACACGAGCGAGCGGACGCGCTCGGGGGCGGCGAGCGCCATGCGGATCGCGACCGTTCCGCCGAGCGAGAGCCCGAAGACGTGCGCGCTCGGCAGCCCGAGCTCGTCCATGACGGCGAGCGTGTCATCGGCCAACGTCTCGACCCGGATCGGGGTGTTCGGCGCCTCGGAGCGCCCGTTGCCCCGCAGGTCCGAGGCGACGACGAACAGCTCCGTCGCGAGCAGCGGGACCGTGCGACGCCAGGCCTCCACCGAGCCGCCGATGCCCTCCACGAGGACGATGGGCTGCGCGTCCGCGTCCCCGTGGGTCTCGAAGTAGAGCCGGCAACCGTCGGGGCGGACGAGCCGGCTCACGACCGGCCCCTGGCTAGACCGCGTCCCTCGAGACGGCGCGCAGGCGCCCGGCGATCGACTCGAGCGTCTTGACCGCAATCGAGGGGTGCTCCCGAAGGAGCCCCCGGAACACCCACTCGGTGACCCCCGCGAGGCGGACGTCGGTAACGGCCGTGACGGTCGCGGTCCGAGGGCCTCCGTCCAGGAGGGCGATCTCGCCGAAGAACTCACCCGGTCCGAGCGTGGCCCGCGGCTTGCCCCCGATCGTCACCCGCGCCGTTCCCTCGAGGATCAGGAACAGGCCGATCCCCCGCTCGCCCTCGCGCGCGAGGACCGTCCCCGCCTTGTGGGAGACCGTCTTGGCCGCCCGCGCGATGAGCGCCAGCTCCCGCTTGGAGCACGCCGAGAACATCGGCACGCCGGCGAGCCTGCTCGCGATGTCCTCGTGCGCCACCGGACCTCCTCACGCGGCTTCGGCCGCTCACGTCGGCAGGCGGATTGTACCCAGGCCCCCGGGGGCGCGCGAACGCTGGAGCCTCGATAGGCTTGGTCCGTGTCAGGAAGGCAGCGGTTCGCGGCGGTCGTCGCCCTGCTCGTGCTGGGGTTCGCGATGATCGCCCTCGCCGACCTGCTGGACGAGTACTGGCCGCTGTTCCTGACGCCGCTCCCGTACGCCGTGATCCCCTGGCTCGTCGTCCACGACGACGTGGAGCCGTCGGCGGCGCCACGAGCCTAGGAGGGAACCTTCAGGGCCGCGCCGACGAGGGCCGAGGCGATCGCGGCCAGACTGCCGATCGCGACGAACTGGGCTCCATCACGCCACCAGCGGCGCCCGGTGACCCCGCCCGTGTAGCCGCCGAGCGCGAACAGGGCGAGCACCGACAGAGTCGCGGCGGCGACCATCGCCCACCGGATCGGCAGGACCGCGAACGGCGCGAGCGGGATCGCCGCCGCGCTCAGCGCCGCGACGAACGTCACCCCGGCGGCTCGGATCGGGTCCTTCAAGGCCACCGCGCTTTGCGCCCCGCCGTGAGCCTGACGGTGCAGGTTCCGTTCGGCCGAGGTGGAGGTGTAGAGGACACCGCCCATCGAGATTGCCTCCGCGATGCCGGACGCGAGGCCAGCGAGGGCGACCATCTTGGCGTTGCCCGACCCGATCGCGACGCCGAGCACGGTCGCGAGCACGTTGATGAGGTTGTCTTGCGCCCCGAGGATGATCTCCCGTAGGTCCCTCCGAATGCGAGGTTGGGAAGGCGTCTCGCCGTGTTCCTGACGCAGAAGCGCCCGGCTTTTCATACCCGCATGGTGCACAATCGATGGCCGCCCGCTGAGGGTCGAAGGCCGGAGACCGCAGGGGACGAACGGCCGGTCGACGGCGTGCAGCGTCCGTGCGGTTGCAGGAAGCGGACGACCGGCCGAAGTTGCTTCGTCGCGGGGACGGGATTTGAACCCGTGACCTCTGGGTTATGAGCCCAGCGAGCTACCGGACTGCTCCACCCCGCAGCACGATGCTAGCAACCGCGGTCCGGC
>JAJPHY010000090.1 GCA_021325015.1 Actinomycetota bacterium
CCGGCGACGTGGTCCTCGGCCACCGCGACGGCGTGTCCGAGACCCAGGGGATCGCGCTGGCGGATGTAGTGGATCGTGCCGAGGTCCGAGATCTCGCGGACCTCCTTGAGCTCGTCGAACTTGCCCTTGGCCTCGAGCACGTACTCGAGCTCGAAGGAGCGGTCGAAGTGGTCCTCGATGGTGCGCTTGCCGCGGCCGGTGATGATCAAGATGTCCTCGAGCCCGGCCCGGATCGCCTCCTCGACCACGTACTGGATCGCCGGCTTGTCGACGATCGGCAGCATCTCCTTGGGCTGGGCCTTCGTGGCCGGCAGGAACCTGGTCCCGAGTCCCGCAGCCGGGATGACGGCCTTTCTGACCTTCATACGAGCACCCCTCTCGGCGGGAACGGCAGTCTACTCCCGCACCCTCGTCCGGCTCCAGTCCCCGAGACGGGCGGGCGGCAAACCCCCCTCTCCGAGACGGGGGCCCCGCGAACCTCGGCTACACTTGCCTCATGCCCACCTACGAGTACGCATGCACGCAGTGCGGGCAGCACGTGGAGGTGTTCCAGCGCCTCTCGGAAGCCCCGCTGACGGTCTGCGGCCTGTGCGGGGGGTCGCTGCGCAAGGTGTTCCATCCGGCGGGCATCGTCGTCAAGGGCTCGGGCTTCTACGCGACCGACAACCGCTCCACGAAGCGCCCGAGCGAGCCCGGCTCGGACTCCGGAGCCGGCAAGACCTCCACCGAGCCCGCGGCGAGCGGAGGCGAGAAGAAGCCCGCGGCGAGCGGAGGGAAGAAGCCCGCGGCCAGCGGAGGGAAGAGCGCCTGAACGCCGAGATCGGGGTCTTCGGAGGCTCCGGGTTCTCCTCGTTCCTCGAGGAGACCGAGACCGTTCGCCTCGAGACCCCCTACGGCAGGCCCTCGGCCGACCCGGTGATCGGCGAGGTCGGAGGACGCCGGGTGGCGTTCATTCCGCGTCACGGCCCCAAGCACGAGTTCCCGCCGCACAAGATTCCCTACCTCGCCAACCTGTGGGCGATGCGGGAGCTCGGCGTGACGCGCATCCTCGGGCCGAACGCCTGTGGCTCGCTGCAGCCCCACGTGAAGCCCGGCGACTTCGTGGTGTGCGACCAGCTCGTCGACCGCACCCGCACCCGCCCGAACACCTTCTACGACGGCCCGGTTACCACGCACATCTCGTTCGCCGACCCGTACTGCCCGACCATGCGCGAGGTGATCGTCGCGAGAGGACGCGAGCTTGGCATCCCCATCCACGACCGCGGCACGGTCGTCGTGATCGAGGGCCCGCGCTTCTCGACCAGGGCCGAGTCGGCGTGGTTCGCCTCCGCCGGCTGGGAGGTGATCAACATGACCCAGTACCCGGAGGCCGTGCTCGCCCGCGAGCTCGAGATCTGCTACGCGAACATCTCTCTCATCACGGACTACGACGTCGGCATGGAGGGCGTTCCACCCGTCACCAACGAGGAGGTCGTCCGCGTCTTCGCCCGGAACAACGCGCGGCTGCGCGACCTGCTGTTCGCGGTCATCCCGGCCCTTCCCACCGAGCGGGCCTGTCCGTGCGCGACCGCGCTCTCCGGAGCCACGTTCGAGGCCTGAGGGGCCGAGCCCCACGCCCCAACGCCTCGGGCGCGCGGGCCGACGGCGCGGGATCCGGCCCCGGTACCATGCCCCGATGAGCGCCGAACCCGTCCTCGTCACGATCGAGCTCCGCTTCCGCACGACGGAGGATCCGAAGCAGCTCGGGGAGCGCGTCCGCGAGTCGGTCGCGATGATCGTGGGGCGCGAGCACCTGGAGGAGTTCCGCGTGCGCGTCCTGCCTCTCGTGCCCAAGAAGCCCCGCGGACTGTGAGCAACCTCACTGCGGCCCGCCGGAGGGGCCGCTAGGGTCGTCGGCGTCCGTCGGGTTCGCTTTGCGCAAGGAGTCGGTATGCGCCGGCGCTGGTCGACGCCTTCCAAGGTCTTCGCGCTGCTCGCGCTCGCGAGCGGCGCGGGAGCGTTCATGCTCGTGAGGGGCTACCAGGCTCGGCTGGAGGCCCTCCGGCCGGCGGTGGGCCCGCTTCAGCAGGTGGTCGTGGCGGCGAGCGCGCTCACGCGCGGCACCGTGCTCGAGCCCCCGGCCCTGCGGATCCGCGAGATCCCGAAGGCGTTCGCCCCGCCGGGCGCCTTGACCGCGATCGATCAGGCGACCGGGCACACCCTCGGATCCGACCTCGCCGAGGGCGAGCCGGTCACCCGGACGCGCCTGGGTGCCGCCGACGCGGGCCCGGTGGCCTCGCTCGTCCCCTCGGGCCTGCGAGCCTTACCGGTGCGGGTCGACGTCCCGGCCGGCTCCGTACGCCCGGGGGACCGTGTGGACGTGCTCGCCACGTTCGGCGGGCAGCGACCGCACACCGAGACCGTGGCTCAGAGTCTCGAGGTGCTGCTGGTGCTCCGAGGCGGGAGCGATGTCGCGCTCCAGTCCGCACATGCCGGAGCCGGCGCCGCCCTCGTGCTGCTCGTGAGCTCCGACGAGGCCGAGCGTCTGGCCTTCGCGCAGACGTTCGCCGAGCTCACGATCGCGATCGCCCCGGCCGAGAGCTGAGCGCCCTCGCTCTCGCCAAGGGTCGGGTCCCGGTAGCATGGGCGCGCTCCGCGTCCACAGGGGGTCGCCCTTGTCCGTCCTGCAGGCCATCGTGCTCGGCATCACCCAGGGGGTGACGGAGTTCGCGCCCATCTCGAGCTCCGGGCACCTGATCCTCGTGCCCTGGCTGTTCGGCTGGCCGATCCTGCACGACCCCAGCGTGAACAAGACCTTCGACGTCGCCCTGCATCTCGGAACGCTCGTCGGGGCGCTCGTCTACTTCCGCACGGACGTGGTCCGCTACCTCGCCGCGTGGGTCCGTTCGATCCGGAGGCGCTCGATCTCCACCGCCGACGAGCGCCTAGCGTGGGCGCTCGTGGTCGGGACGATCCCGGGCGCGATCGTCGGGGCGACCTTCCAGAGCGTGATCGAGGACAAGCTGGGCGCCCCGTGGCTGATCGCGCTGATGCTCGCGGTCTTCGCCGTCGTGCTGTACGCGGTCGACCGCCGGGCACCGAGCGCCCGCCCGATGGAGGAGGTGTCGGTCCTCGGCGGGCTCGGGCTCGGCATCGCGCAGGCCGTGGCGCTCCAGCCCGGCGTCTCGCGTTCGGGAATCACGATCACGGCGGCACGGGTCTACGGCCTCGACCGTGCGGCCGCAGCGCGCTTCTCCTTCCTGCTCTCGCTCCCGATCATCGCCGGCGCCGGGCTGTTCAAGGGGATCGACCTCGTTCGCACCGGGCTTCCCCAGGGGATGACCGGGCCGTTCGTCTGGGGGACGCTCGCGGCCGCGGTCAGCGGGTTCCTGGTGATCGCGTTCCTGCTCTCGTTCCTGCGGACCAGGGACTTCCTGGCCTTCCTCGTCTACCGGATCGCGGCCGCCGCCTTCGTGCTCGGGATCATCGCGGCCGGCGTCCGTCCTTCGAGCGCCTGACGCGCCGAGCTACCGGCCCGCCACGGTCATCTCCCCAACCAGGATCGTCGGCACGCCCACCGACGTGAAGAAGCGAAGGTCGCTCCCCACCGCCTCGACGGCCTTCAGCATCTCCGGAAGGGTGCTCGCGATCGTCATCTCGCGGAGCGGCTCGGCGAGCGCGCCCCCGGAGATCCGCAGACCGGTGGCTCCGACCGAGAACTCGCCGCTGATGGGGTTCGCGCCCGAGTGGACGCCCGACACGTCCTGGATGAGGACGCCGCCCTCCGCCCGGACGAGCAGCTCGTGGACGCTCGGGGTCCCGGCCGGGACGAAGAAGTTCGAGGCGCCGACGCCGGGCACGGAGCGGTACCCCGCCCGATGGGCGTTGCCCGTCGACCGCGTGCCTCCGCGGTGAGCCGTGTACGAGTTGTGCAGGAAGCCCCTGAGGGTTCCGGCCGAGATCAGCTCCGTCCGCTCGGTCGGAACGCCCTCGTCGTCGAAGGGCGCCGCGGCGGGACCGGCGAGCAGCCGGCCGTCGTCGACCAGCGTGAACGCGTCCGACCCCACGCGCTCGCCGACGAGGTTCGCGAACGGGGAGCGTCCCTTCTGCACGGCCTCGGCCGAGAGCGCACCGGCCAGCACGGAGAGGAACGACGATCCGGCGAACGGGTCGAGCACCACCGGGATCCGTGCGCTCGGCGGCTTGGTCGCCCCGAGCAGCCGCACGCCTCGATCGACCGCCTCGGAGGCGACGCCGGCCCAGTCGAGCTCGTCGATCTCGCGCCCGACACGGAACGAGAAGCCGGTCTGGGTCTCGTCCCCGCGCTCGGCGAGGGCGACGACGGCGCACCAGCAGTCGGTCCTCTCGTACTCCGCGGCGATCCCGGTTGTGGACGCGATCGCCACCCGCGAGACGGCGTCCCCGTAGCGCGCCTGCTCCACCTTCCGCACACGCGGGTCCGTGCCGGTCGCCGCGCGCTCGAGCTCGAGCGCGAGCGCAATCTTGCGGTCGGCGCCCATCGAGGCCTGGCGATCCCGGAACAGCGCCGCGATCGGCTCGGCCGACGAGGCCTCCGGCAGCACGTTGTGCTCGTCCGGAGTGGCGAGCGTGGCGTTCTCGCGAGCGTGGGCGACGGCGTCCCGTACCTCGTCCAGATCGGGGTCGGCGACGTACGCGTACCCCAGCCTTCCCCCGACCATCACGCGGACGCCGACCCCCCGCGACTCGGCGAACGTCAGCCCCTCGACCTCGCCGCGGAGCGCGGTCACCTCCGTGCGGCGCGACTCCTCGGCGTAGGCCTCGATCGCCTCGTCGCCGCTCGCGGCCTCGACGGCGGCCGCGCACAGCTCGCGCACGTCGGCTCCACGAACCTCAGGCACCGGTTCCCCCCACCGTGATCCGCGCGATCCGGAGCGTCGGCGAGCCGCTGCCGACCGGGACTCCCTGCCCGTCCTTGCCGCACACACCCTCCCACGTGTCGAAGTCGTCGGCGACCGCGTCGACCGCCGACATCACCTCGATCGCCCGGCCGATGAGGTTCGCGCCCCGAACCGGCGCCGTGACGCGGCCGTGCTCGATCAGGAACCCCTCGGACACGCCGAAGACGAAGTCGCCGCTCGCCGGGTTGGTCTGACCGCCCGCCAGTGCGGTCACGTAGACGCCCCGTTCGGTCGACGCGAGCACCTCCTCGGCGCTCGAGGTCCCGTTCAGGATGTAGGTGTTGGTCATCCGAGGGATCGGCGGGTGGGCGTAGGACTGGCGGCGACCGTTGCCCGACGAGGGCTCGCCCAGCTTGGCCGCCCGGATCCGGTCCGAAAGCCACCCGCGCAGGATCCCCTCCTCGAGCATCACCGTCCGACCGGCCGGCGTCCCCTCGTCGTCGAACGAGAACGAGCCCCAGGCGTTCGGAACGGTCGCGTCGTCCACCCCGTTCACGAGCGCGGAGGCCACCCGCTCGCCGACCCTGCCCCGATACACGGAGGCCTCGCGGTCCACCAGGTCGGCCTCGAGCGGGTGCCCGCAGGCCTCGTGGAACAGCACCCCGCCCATCCCCGGGGCGAGCACCACCGCCGTCTCACCGGCAGGGGCCGGGACGGCGTCGAGCATCGTGACCGCCCGCCGGGCCGCGATCTCGGCCGTTCGAGCCGGCGGATGGCGGTCGAAGAACTCGGCGCCGGCCAGGCCCGCGGGGCCGTGCACGCCGGTCTGGATCACGCCGTCGCGAGCCGCAACGACCGTGACGAACAGGCGCACGCGTGGGCGCTCCTCCTCCACCAACCTCCCGTCCGAGGTCGCGATCAGCACCCGCTGCACCGAGTCGCCGTAGGACGCGACCACCTGTCGCACGTGCGGGCTGAAGGAGCGGGCGGCGTCGTCGACCTCGCGCAGCCACCGGACCTTCTCCGTCGCGGGCAGGGCGCCGGCCGGGCTCTCGGCGCGGTGTACGACGGGGGGCTCGGCCGTTCGCAGGTCGACGATCGCCCCGGGGCCCACACCGTCGACGGACGCCGCGGCGGCGGCCGCGGCCTCGAGAAGGGCCGTGCGTTCCAGGCGGTTCGAGAACGCGTACCCGAACGAGGGTCCGCGCGCGACCCGGACGCCGGCCCCGCGGTCCAGGCCGCTCGTGAGCTCCTCGATCTTGCCGTCGTCCAGGCGGATCTGCACCGATGAGCGCTCCTCGACGAACAGCTCCGCGAAGTCGCCGCCTCGCGCGCGAGCCGCGCGGAGCACCTCGAGGACGAGATCGCGATCGAGCATGGGCCGCCGATTGTAGACGCCGAGCGGTTGCTAGAGTCGGGCGGCGCAGAGGAGGTGGAGGGATTGGCGGACCCGGCGACGCGGCGCTCCCTTCGCCCACCGCCGTTGCGTTCTCGCGGATCCGGCCGCGGGTCGGAGCGGGACCTCGCGGACGGCATGCTTCTTGCGGCCTTGGGGATGGTTCTCCTTGCGTTCCTCCTCGGTCCCTACGTGCTGCACGGACTCCGGTTCCCGCTCGGGCCGGACGCCCCCGTGTACCTGTGGTGGACCAGGCTGGCGGAGCACGACGGCCTGTCGGCTGCCCAGCGACCCGGGGTTCCGGCGCTCGCGCTCGTGCTCCAGGGGCTGGGGCTCCGTCCGACGGCGGTCCTCGCCGCGCTCGAGTGCGTCCTCGCCGTCTCGGTCGGTACCGGGGCGGCGGCGCTCGTCCGGGGTCTCGCCCCCCGGCCCCGAGCGGGCTGGCTGCTCGCCGGGCTGCTCACGGGAACCTTCGCCGTCCACCTCGCGGCCGGCTACCTGGCGAACCTCGCGTTCTCGGCGCTCTTCCTCGCGGCCGCCGTCGCCCTTGCGGGGCAGGATCGTCGGCGGACGGCCGGCGCCGCGCTCCTGCTCGCGGCGGCGGGGTTCGCGCACCCGCTGTTCTTCCCGCTCGGCGCGCTCATCCTGGTGATCCAGGCGGCGCTCGCGTGGCGAGCCGATCGTGCCGAGTCCGTCCGAACGCTCGGCGCAACGATCGGCGCGGGCGCGCTCCTCGGCGCCGGTCTCCTCGCCCTGCAGGCCGGACCGGGTCCGCTCGCGGTCGACACCTCGCGCGACGGCTTCCTGCGGCGGGCGGGGCTGACCGACGTGCTGCGCAGCGCCTACCTCGACCGATTCGTCCACCGGTGGGCCCGCTACGTCGAATGGGCATCGGTCCCGCTCGCCGTGGCCGGGCTGCGGGACGCGCGAGGGTTCGCCGGCCGCTTCCTCCGGGCGTGGGGACTGACGTTCCTCGGAGGAGTCGCGTTCTCCCTCGCGACGGGGCGGTTCCCCGCCGACCGGTTCATCACGTTCGGCTACGTGGTGCCGATCCTCGCGGCGATCGGGCTCGTCCGGCTGTGGCGCGCGCTCGAGCGCCGTCGGGCGCTCGCGCTGATCGCGACCGCCGCGCTGACGCTCGCGATGGTCGCCGGCGCGTGGATCGCGTGGGACCGGCAGAGCCCGTTCCTGTCCGAGGTGGAGGTCGAGCGCGCGACGACGGCCGCCGCCTACGCGAGCGCGACGGCCCCCGGCACGACCCTCGTGTTCACGGTGAACGGCCCCGGGACGACGCTCGGCTTCCTCGCCACCCGGGCGGCGAACGTGATCCGCGCCTCGATGCCTCCCGACCGCATCCGAGACGTGGTGGTCCTCGTCCCCCCGCCGACGTCGAAGGCGACGACCGAGCGCGTGAAGCTCGCGCAGCTCACCCGGGACGACGTCCGGGCCGCCGAGCGGGCCGGAAACGGACGCGCGGTGACGTTCGTGCTCGCTCCGTTCGACCGCGTCGACCGGCCGCCCTCGACCATCCCGGTCTCGGAGGGGGTCTTCGTCTCGGCCCCGACCTTTCGGCCCCGGCCGATCGCCGATCCCCTCCTGCCGACCTCCCCGTGGGGAATCGCGCTCGCCGCGGTTGTCGTCCTCGCGGCCCTCTCAGCGGTCGGGTCCGGATGGGCCGGCCTCGTCGCCGGCGAGCGCGCGGCGTCGCTCGCCCTGGCGCCCGCGGTCGGCGCCGGCGCCACGATCCTCCTCGCGATCGCGTTCGAGCGCGCCGGGCTGCCGCTGGAGGGTCACGTCGGCCCGGTCACCGTGCTGGTCGTCGCCCTCGCGAGCGGCCACCTCGTCCGGTGGATCCTCGAGCGGCGCGCCCGCGCGAACCCGGCGAAGTAGGTCGAGCCCCACCCACCCGAGCAGGACGATCACGACCGGGGTGAGCGCGTAGTGCCCGAACAGGACGTTCGCGTCGTAGGCGGCCCGGAACCGGGCGGGTTCGGTGGTCCACTGCGAAAGGGTCAGCGCGACGCCCGTGCCGAGCAGCGCGGATCGTGGCGCTCGCGGCAGGAGCCACACGAGCGGCAGCGACCACGTCACGTACCAGGGCAGCAGCACGGGCCCGAGCAGCATGAGCAGGATGAGCCCCCACGCCCACACCGCGCCCTGCGTCCCGAGCGACACCGATCGCGCGCGCCGCACAAGCCACGCGGCCAGGAGGGCGATCGATGCGAGCAGGGTGAGCGCGAAGACGACCCGGGCGACCACGCCGAGCGCGTCGCCGGAGAGAGCGTCGAGCACGCGGCGGACGAACCTGGACGGCGCGAGCCATCCCTCGTGCTTGGCGAGCTCCAGCATCCCGAGGCTCGGGTCCGAGGTCTGCAGGAAGGGCGCGGCCGCCGCGAGCGCGAGCGCACCCGCGACCCCCACGTGCGCGAGCGCGGCGCGGGTGCGGCGCCCCGGCTCGGACCGGGCGACGGCGACGAGCACCAGCAGTAGCAGCGGGACGGCCGCCGGCGCCTTCACGAGCGTCCCGAGCGCGAGCACGGCGGTGGCGAGCAGCTCGTGCCCCTCGAGCAGCAGCGCCAGCGCGCCGACGATCGCGAGCGCGACCAGCAGGTCGTTGTGGCCGCTCGCGACCGACTGGAACACAACCGCGGGGTTGAGCCCGAACGCGGCGATCGCGAACGCCTCGCGGGAGGGACGAACGCGGCGGACGAGCCGCGCGAGGACGGCGATCACCCCGAGGCTCGCCGCGACCGCGATCAGCCGGAACGCGATGATGGCCCCGCTCACGGAGCCCGCGATCCGCACGACCAGCGACGAAAGGAGCGTGAACAGCGGCCCGTACACGGCCGGCGTGTCGAGCCACTTCGGCCCGACGAAGCGTGCGACGGCGTCGTGCGCAAAGTCCGCCGGGGTGGCCACGTAGGGGTTCGCGTGGTGGACGGCGGCGATCCGACCGTACGCCGCGTACGAGTAGACGTCGCGAGAGAAGAGCAGCGGGAGCAACAACACCGCGAGCTGGTACACGACCGCGAGCGCGATCGCCGTGCGCGCCGAAACCGTCCCGCGGCGGGCCTCGCGAAGCACGGCCACGAATCCCACCGCCGCGAGGGCGAGCGCCACCACGCCCACCGCGACGAGCGCGCTCCCGTGGACCTGGTCCAACCGGGCGGCGTGGGCGAGCCACCGGAAGGGGCCGGCCGGCCGTGCCGAAGCCGGCAGCACCGGCTGAAAGGGCGAGCCCGGCGTTGCGGCCACCGTCGCCACGAGGAGCATCGACGCGACGGAGCCGGAGACGGCGACGTTTCGAGCGGTGGAGGGCTGCACCTGGCCGACTGTACCGCGGGGCGGGGCCGGCAGGTTCCGGCTCCGGACGGCTCGGGTACCCTCGGAGGAGGTGGCGCTCGCATCTTCTCCGACCCTCCGCCGCAGCGCCCGGATCGGGCTCGCGATCCTGGTCGGGCTCGCCGGGGCCTGGGCCTCCCTCGCGATCTGGGGGACCTCCGTCCGGCAGATGGGGCCCTTCGAGGTCCGGCTGCAGACGAGCCTCGGCCGGGGCGAGACCGACATCGCCCTGCCGCCGCTCGGCCGCCTGACGGCCGACACGCACCTTGCCCCGCTCCGGATCGAGGCGACGCTCCTCGACGTCCGGGTCGCGGAGCTCACCCGCCTCCTCGACGGTGACCTCGGAAGGCTGGTCGACACGCTGGAGGCGCAGGCCGTTCACGACCTGAGCGTGCAGGCGCTCACCGTGCTCGCCGCGGCCTGCCTGCTCGCCCTCGGGCTGGGGCTCCTCGCCTTCCGCCGCGCGCCGCGAACCATCGCCGTCTCCGTCCTGGCGGCCTTCCTCGCCGTCGGAGGCGCCGAGGCGCTCACGCTGGCGACGTTCCGGGCCGACGCGTTCCGATCGCCCACGTTCTCCGGGTCCCTCCGCCTGGCGGCCCGCGTGATCCCCCCCGTTCGCACGGCCGAGCAGATCGACGCGTTCCGCGAGCAGCTCACCCGGGTCGTCGATGGAGCCGTCCAGGCCTACACGAAGATCCAGACCAACCCCGTCGGGGGCGCCGGCGAGATCCGGGTCCTGCACATCTCCGACCTCCACCTGTCGCCGCTCGGGTTCGACTTCGCGCGGCAGATCGCGAAGGGCTTCGACGTCGACTTCGTGATCGACACCGGGGACACGACCTCGTTCGGCACTGCGTCGGAGGACTTCGTGCTGTCGGACATCCGCGCGTTCGACCAGCCGTACCTGTGGGTACGCGGCAACCACGACTCGATCGCGTTCCAGCGGGCGCTCGACGCGCTGCCGAACACCACCGTCTTGGACGGAACCGCCACCTGGCGACAGGGCCTGCGCGTGTACGGGCTCGGCGATCCCGTACCGCCGGGCGCGCGCGGCGAGCTCTCCGACGCCGCCTTCGCCGAGCGGGTTCGGGCCGCCGGACCGCGGATCCTCTCCGACCTCGAGCGCCTTCCGCCGGTCGACATCGTGGCCGTGCACGACGACCGCATGGCGGAGGCGGTCGCCGGGCGGGTGCCGCTCGTCGTCTCCGGTCACTTCCACGAGACCGGCGCGCGCGTGATCGACGGCACGCTGTTCCTGCGGATCGGGACGACGGGAGGCTCGGCCCTCACCACCTTCGAGCCGAGCGAGCACGTGCCGCTCTCGGCGGAGGTCCTCTACTTCGAGCCGGGGACGCCGCCCAGGCTGATCGCGTACGACGTGATCGAGCAGTCCCCCACCACCGGAACGCTCACGGTCAAGCGACACCTCGTCGAGGAGGAGTTCGGCAGCCTCACGCCGAGCCCGGCGGCAAGCCCGACCGGCGCGACCGCCTCCGGCTCCCCGACGGCCGGGTCGCCGACTCCGGCCCCCGTCGGGTGACCTCGGCCTCGTCCGCACCGGCCACGACCGCGAAGGCGCCGTACCCGACGACGCTCGATGGATCACCCGCGGTGTCGGCTGAGGTGCGAAGGTCGAGCAGTCGGACCGAGAGACCCAGCCGGCGCGCCAGCTCGAGGGCGCCGCGAAGGGCGAACGCCCCGCACGCGTCCCCGGGGCCGATGGCCTGGGGGTCGACCGCGACGACCGCCTCGGCCGTCCGCCGGTCGAGCCGGCGTGCGGTCTCGCGGTCGTGGTAGTGACTGAGATCGGTGCTCACGACGACGATCGACCCTTCCGCTCGCCACACGCTCTCCAGCGTCCGAGCCACGTCCTCCGCCCTGGTCACCCCGACCGCGACCGGAGCACCGGGACCTCGGGGCCGAGCAGTCGCTGCAGGAACGGGAGCTGAACCTCGATCGAGTGCTCCGGCGCGTGGGGCTCGTCGTCGACGGCGGCGCCCGCCTGGGCGGCAGCGGTCCGCAGCTCGTCGTCGATCGGCACCTCGCCGAGCGGGGTGCTCCAGGCCTCGGCGGCCGGGACGGCGATGCCCGACAGGGGGACGAAGTGCGCCGGCCCAACCACCACCGCCCGGCGGATGGAGCCGGCGAACGGCCGCAGCGCCGCGTAGGCGCTCGCCGCGACCTGCCCCGAGTACACGTACCCGGCGTGGGGAACGATCAGCGCCCCGGGCATGGCGTCGAGGGCGGGAGGCCCGGCCGCGGCCAGCAGCCGGTCGACCGCCCGGGCCAGGCCCTCGGGGCCGGCGGGATAAAACGACCCGGCGACGGCGGGCGGGCGCACGCGAGGGCTCATGGCCGGCCGAGCCGGACCGGCAGCCGGCGGGCGCCCCAGCGCCCGGGCTCGGCCTCGAACACCCCCGCGCACGGCGTCCCGCACTGGGCGCACCGCCCCCCGGCCGCAAGACCCCAGGCTCCGAGCTCGTAGCCATCGCGTTCGATCAGGACCGCGCCGCACCCGTGGCACCGGGTCGTCTGTCCGGCGGGGTCGTGCACGTTGCCGGTGTAGGCGTAGCGGATGCCGTTCGCGAGCGCGATCTCCCGGGCGCGCGAGAGCGTGGACGGCGGCGTGGGCGGGCGATCGAGCATCTTCCAGTCGGGGTGGAACGCGGTGAAGTGCACCGGGACGTCGGGGCCGAGGTGCTCGACGATCCAGCGGGTCTCGGCGTCGACCTCCTGCGTCGAGTCGTTCAGCCCGGGGATCAGGAGCGTGGTGATCTCCAGCCACACGTCGGTCTCGTGGACCAGGTACTCGAGCGTGTCGAGCACCGGCGCGAGATGGCCGGCGCAGACATCGTGGTAGAAGCGCTCCGTGAACCCCTTCAGGTCGACGTTGGCGGCGTCCATGTGCGCGAACAGCTCCGCCCGCGCCTCCGGGTTGGCGTACCCGGCCGTCACGGCCACCGCCCGGATCCCCCGCTCACGGCAGGCATCGGCCACGTCGATCGCGTACTCGAGGAAGATCACCGGATCGTTGTAGGTGAAGGCCACGCTCCGGCATCCCAGGCGGACGGCAGCCTCGGCGATCGCCTCCGCAGACGCCTCGTCCGCCAGGGTGTCGACCTCGCGCGACTTCGAGATGTCCCAGTTCTGACAGAAGCGGCAGGCCAGGTTGCAGCCGGCCGTGCCGAACGAGAGCACCGCGGTCCCGGGGAGGAAGTGGTTGAGGGGCTTCTTCTCGATGGGATCGACGCAGAAGCCGCTGGAACGTCCGTAGGTCGTCAGGACGATCTCGTCGGCGACTCGCATCCGCACGAAACAGAGCCCCCGCTGACCGTCGTGCAGGCGGCACGCCCGCGGGCAGACGTCGCACTGCAGGCGTCCGTCCGGAAGGGCGTGCAGGTGGCGCGTGGCCGCGCCCGCGCGGAACCCTTCGGTCGCCGCCATCGCAATCCATCTTCGCACCGGCGGGTCGAGCCGCAACCCGCCGGCCCGCCGACGACCACATGCGGCTCGGCCCGAGCGGGAATGCTCCCGAGCGTCATGATGTTGACGTGAGCGTTAATCTTAGGATCTCGCCGCGGTCAGCCGCGGCACGCCGGACGCGAAAGGACGGACTCGTGGAACGAGCACGCAGCGACGGGCACCGGCACGACCGCTACAAGTGGACCGCCCTGTCGAACACCACCCTCGGCGTGTTCATGGCGCTCCTGGATTCCTCGATCGTGATCATCTCGCTGCCCGCCATCTTCCGCGGCATCAAGCTCGATCCGCTGGACCCGGCCAACATCGGCTATCTGCTCTGGCTCCTGATGGGCTACCTGGTCGTGACCGCGGTGCTCGTGGTCACGTTCGGCCGGATCGGCGACATCTTCGGGCGCGTGCGGATGTACAACCTCGGGTTCCTGATCTTCACGCTGGGCTCGATCGCGCTGTCGCTCACGTGGAGCACGGGCCCGGCCGGCGCCACGGAGCTCATCGTGTTCCGGTTCGTCCAGGGGATCGGTGGGGCACACCTGTTCGCCAACTCGACCGCGATCCTCACGGATGCCTTCCCCGTCGAGCAGCGCGGCATGGCGATGGGCGTGAACATGATCGCCGGCATCATCGGCTCCTTCGTCGGACTCGTCGTCGGGGGCGTGCTGGCCGACGTGCACTGGCGCCTCGTGTTCTGGGTCAACGTGCCGTTCGGGCTGTTCGGGACGGTGTGGGCGTACGCGAAGCTCCGCGAGGTCGGCGTGCGAACCCCCGCGAAGATCGACTGGTGGGGCAACCTGACCTTCGCGGCCGGGCTCGTGATGGTGCTGGTGGGCATCACGTACGGCATCCAGCCGTACGGCTCCCACACCATGGGGTGGACGAGCCCGTTCGTCCTGTCGATGGTGATCGGTGGGGCGGCGCTCCTCCTGCTCTTCTGCTGGATCGAGCTCCGAGTCGACCACCCGATGTTCGACCTCCGACTGTTCCGCATCCGCCCGTTCACCGCCGGCAACGGCGCCGGGCTCCTGTCGGCGATCGGCCGCGGCGGGCTTCAGTTCATGATCGTGATCTGGCTCCAGGGCATCTGGCTTCCGCTTCACGGGTACAACTTCGTCGACACGCCGCTGTGGGCCGGGATCTACATGCTGCCGATCACCGCCGGCTTCTTCCTGGCGGGGCCCCTCTCGGGCTGGCTCTCGGACCGGTACGGGGCGCGGCCGTTTGCCACCGGCGGGATGGTGCTCGCCGCCATCACGTTCGCGCTCCTGATGACCCTGCCCGCGGACTTCTCCTACCCGATGTTCGCCTGGCTGCTGTTCCTGAACGGCGTGGGCTTCGGGCTGTTCGCGGCGCCGAACACGACCGGGATCATGAACAGCGTGCCGGCCGTCCAGCGGGGCGCGGCCTCGGGAATGCGCGCGACGTTCCAGAACGCCGGCACCCTGCTCTCGATCGGGGTCTTCTTCTCCCTCATGATCGCCGGGCTCGCCTCCACGCTCCCGGGAACCATGCGGGCGCAGCTCGTCGCCCACCACGTGCCGGCGGCCGTCGCCGACAAGGTGGCGGCCCTGCCCCCGGTCGGGAGCCTGTTCGCGGCGTTCCTCGGCTACAACCCGATGCGAACGCTGCTCGGCCCGGTGCTCCCTTCGCTGCCGAGATCCCAGGCTAGCTACCTCACCGGCACGACCTTCTTCCCGAGGCTGATCTCGGGGCCGTTCATCCACGGGCTGCACATCGCGTTCGTCGCCTCGCTCGTGATGTGCCTCGTGGCGGCCTGGGCCTCGTGGCTGCGCGGATCTCGGTTCGTGCACGCCGAGGCCGGCCACGCCGCCGGCATCTCCTCCGGGCGTGAGGACGAGGAGCCGGAGGAGTTGATGGCCAGATGACCGGCGAGACCTATCGAATCGGACAGGTCGCCGAGCGGGTCGGCGTGACGACCAGGACGATTCGCTACTACGAGGAGCTCGGTCTGGTGAGCCCCTCCGGCCACAGCCCAGGCGGGGCCCGTCGCTACTCGGAGGAGGACGTCGCCGGCGTACGACGCATCCGCGAGCTCCAGGAGCTCATGGGCTTCGACCTCCAGACGATCCGGCGGATCGTCCTGGCCGAGCGGCGCCTGCAGGAGCTCCGCGAGCAGTACCGCGCCGGCGTCGACGAGGCCCGCCGGCAGGAGATCCTGCGCGAGGCGATCGCGATCAACGACGAGCTCCGAGGCGAGGTCCGCGACAAGCTCGATCGCATCCAGGCCTTTCTCGAGGAGCTGAACGCGAAAGCCGTCCGCTACCGGCGGTTCCTGCGCGTCACCTCGTCGCCGCGATCGACCGCCTGAGGCGCCGGCTGAGCCCCCACACGAGGCCCGCGTAGAGCGCGACCACGACCCCCACGCCGGTCATGGTGGCGCGAACACCCACCACCCCGGCCAGCCAGCCACACAGCGCATTGGATGCCGAGAGCGTGAACGTGATCAGCGCGCCGTCGAAGCCGAACACGCGCCCCAGGACACGGTCGGGCACCATCGACTGATACGAGTACGTGACGAGCGTCCACTGCGCGCCTCCGGCCAGGTGAGCGGCGATCGCCGCCGCCCCGGCGAGCAGGATCCCCGGCATCCACGCGAGCGCCACGTACAGCAGCGCGAAGATGGCCGGCGTCCAGACGACCGCCGTGAACAGCCGACGCTGGTCGTCGCGGCGGATCATCGGACGGATCAGGAACGGGCCGATCAGCGAGCCGACCCCCCGCATGCCGAACAGGAGCCCGGTCCCCCGGTCTCCCGCGTGGAAGACCCGGATCGCGATGACGGGAAGCAGGGCCACCACGCCGATCGCGAAGCCGGCTCCGAGCCGGACCGCGAAGAGCGCCAGCACCCGGTGGTCGCGTCGCGCGTACGCGACCGCCTCGCGGGTCGCCTCCACCAGTCCGGGGCGCTCCTCGTGCTCCGGCCTCGCCTGCGACGTCGCGCGCCGAACCCAGAGCAGCAGGGCCGCCGCGACGAAGAACGACAGGGCATCGATCAGGTACCCGGCGTCGTTGCCGTAAGCGCCGACGACCAGACCCCCGATCCCCGCCCCGACGGCGAGCATGGTTCCCCACGCGGAGCCGGACAGCATGTTCGCAGCCGCCAGGTCCTCCGGATCGACGAGGTTCGGAACCGCGGCAGACGCGGCCGGCTCGAAGATCGCCGACACGGCGGAGATCCCGGCGGCAAGCACGTAGACGAGCCAGAGCTCCGAGCGCGTGTGGACGAGGAAGAAGCCGAGCGCGAGCGCCCCCATGACCACGTTCGTCACGATCATGAGACGGCGCCGGTCGAGCCGGTCGGCGAGCGGGCCGCCCACGAACGAGACGATCCCGTACGGCAGGTTGTAGGCGACGAACACCGCCGTGACGAGGGCGGCCGAGTGCGTGAGCCGCAGCACGAGCCCGGAGAGCGCGACGATCAGGAACCAGTCGCCGCCGAAGGAGATCAGCTGCCCGAGGAAGAACAGGCGGAAGTCCGCGTTCCGGCGAAGGAGCGACCACGCCTCCCGCCAGACGTTGGGCCGGGCGGGACCGAGCTCGTGGGCGCTCTCCACGAACCCCGACCGTATCAGGCGCGCACGATCACCGGCCCGGATCCAGGTGACGGGCGGTCACGTCGAGGACCCTCCAGGGGTCCCCCGGACGCGGGACGCCAAGATGAAACGCGACCATCCGGGTCAGCCGAGCAGGTACCGTCGAGAGAGCGGCACCCGCTCGACCGGGAGAGCCCGGAGGAGGCGCCCGTCCAGGGTCACCGCTCCGTCCCGCGGCGAGACCTCGATCGCGGGAACGGCGGTGTTCGCGACGAGGTCCCGGCGCCGGAGCCCGCGGGTCCCGTGCACGGGCACGACGCGCCGGCGGGTGCGGAGCGTCCGGGCGATCCCCGCGTCGGCGGCCGCCCGTGACACGAAGGTGATCGAGAGCGAGGCGCCGGCCCGGCCGGTTCCGCCCCAGTCCGGGCCGTAGCGCGTCGGCTCTGCGAGGTGCACGCTCGCGTTCCCCTCGCCGATCGGCCCCCACGCCGCCACCCCGCCCTTGAGGACCAGAGCCGGTCGAACGCCGAAGCCGGAGGGCGACCAGAGCACGATGTCGGCCGTCCTGCCGGGGGCCAGGGTCCCGACCTCGTTCTCGATCCCGTGGACCCTCGCGGGCTCGATCGTGACCTTGGCGAGGTAGCGAAGCACCCGTTCGTTGTCGTCCGGATCCGATGCGTGCGGGGCGGGCGGAACCGGACGTGTTCGGTGGACGGGCGGAATCTCCCAGGCGGCTCCCTCCTCGTCGCGCCACCGCTTCATGGCGTCGGCGAGCTGGAACGTCCGCCGCACCGTCTCCCCGATCCGTCCCATTCCCTGGGAGTCCGAGTTCACGATGCTGATCGCTCCGAGCTCGTGGAGGGGCCCCTCCGCGGCCATCGTCGTCTCGCGCACGCGCTCGCGCGCGGCCGCGACGTCCTCGTCGAGCGCCGGGTTGCCCTCGTGGACGATCAGGATCATGTCGGGGTGCTCGGCGAGCGCGGAACGCGAGAACGGCAGCGTCGGCGTCGTGGAGGAGCAGATCACGTTCGGCTCGCCGACCAGCCGGAGCAGGTCCGGCACGTGGCCGCCCCCGGCTCCCTCGACGTGGTAGGCGTGCACGGTGCGGCCCGCGATCGCCTCGACCGTACCCGGCAGGTCGCACGACTCGTTGAGTCCGTCCGTGTGCAGGCAGACGGCGACGTCGTGCGCATCCGCCGCCCGCAGCGTCGCGTCCACGATCTCGGGATAGGCGCCCCAGTCCTCGTGGACCTTCAGGCCGACGGCTCCCGCCTCGAGCAGCGCGTCGAACCCGCCGTCGAGGTCCGTGCGCGCGCTCGCCTGGAGGCCGACGTTCACGGGGAGGTCCTCGAAGGCCTCGAGCGTGCGGAGCATTCGGGATGGAGGCTCCTCGAACCCGGCCGTGATCAGCGTGGTCACCCCGCCCGCGAGCGCGACCGGGATCAGCCGCGGCGAGAGCAGATGCACGTGGCTGTCGATCGCGCCGGCGGTGGCGATCAGGCCGCGGGCCGGGATCGGCCAGGTGTGCGGCCCGATCGTGAGGTCGACCCCGCTCGTGAGTTCGGGGTTGCCCGCGCGGCCGACTCCCGCGATGCGCCCGTCCTTGATCCCGATGTCGGCCTTCAGCACCCCGAGCAGCGGATCGATCACGACAACGCCTCCGATCACCGCGTCGAGCTCGCTCTCGCGCGCCGCGCGATCCTGCTGCGCCATCCTCGAGCGGAGGTTCTTCGCGTAGCCCCAGTGCGGCTCGTCGCCGAGCGCCGTGAGGTCCTCCTCCACACGAACCCACAGATCGGTGTCGCCGAGCCGGACGCGATCGCCGGCCGTCGGGCCGTAGCGCACCGCGTACTCGCGACGCGAGATCCTCACGGCGCCCACTCCGCGTAGCGGACGAGCTCCACCTCCCGCGCCTCCCCGGGAGCCCATCGGAGCTGATCGCCGGCGGGCAGGTCGAGCCGGAACCCGCGCGCGGCCTCCCGGTCGAACTGGAGCGCAGGATTCGTCCGCCAGAACGGGTAGTGCGAGGACACGCGAATCGGCCGGGGCGACGTGTTCCGGACGACCAGCCGGACGCGCTCTCGGTCGGGCGCGAGCTCGATCTCCCCGTCGGCCGTCACCACCGCGCCGGGACCGTCGGGGGCGGGCGGGCCAAAGGGCGCCCGGAGCACGACGAGCCGCGTGCCCTCCTCGAGCAGGACCTCGAGCCGCACTTCGCGAACGACGTTCGCGACGCCCTCGAGCACCTGCTCGGGCCGGAGCGCCCGGCGCCCGGCCTCGACCACGTTCTCGAACGACGCCCCGGCGCGCGCGGCCATGTGCATCTCGTCGCAGACGAGCGCCACCGCCTCGGGCGCGTTCAGTCGCAGACCGCGCTCGAGCGTTCGACGGGCGAGCTCCGCGGCCTGAAAGATCCGGAGCCGTTCCTCGTCCCTCGGTCCGAGCTGCACCCCTCGCTCCGTTTCAGGCGACGAACCGGCCGTCGGGAATCTGCTGGGTGATGCAGTGTGGCCCTCCCCCGCCGAACGACAGGATCGCGCCCGGGACCGGCACCACCTCACGGTCGGGGAACGCGTTCCGAACGAGCGAGAGCGCCTCCTCGTCCTGCGGAACCCCGCCGGTCGGGACGATCACCCCACCGGTCACCAGGTACAGGTTGAGGTACGGGATCGCGACCGGTCCGTACCCCTCCACCTCGACGGTCGCCGTCACGGGGACGTCGATCACCTCGAAGGTCCGCCCGCGCGCGTCGCGCTCGGCCGCGAGCCGCCCCGCGTTCGCCTCGCCGCGAGCGGCGTCCGGGTCCGAGGGGTCCCTGGGCCGGAGGAGCAGCACCGTGCCCGGCCGGACCACCTGGGCCACGCCGTCGACGTGCCCGTCCGTGTCGCGATCCTCGGCCATTCCGAACGGGAGCCAGACGACCTTCTCCACGCCGAGGAACGCGCACAGCAGGTCCTCGATCTCCTCGCGCGACCGGTCCGGATTGCGGTTGGGGTTCAGCAGGCACTGTTCGGTCGTGAGGAGGGTCCCCTCGCCGTCGACGAAGAACGAGCCTCCCTCGAGCACCATCGGCGCTTCGTACCGGCGGACGCCGAGCGCCTCCGCGAGCAGGACGGGCAGGCGCGCGTCCCGATCGTAGGGCAGGTACTTCTCACCCCAGGAGTTGAAGCGGAAGTGCACCATCGCGACCTCTCCGCGCTCGTTCGAGACGAAGATCGGTCCGTTGTCCCGGATCCACGAGTCGTCGATGGGCAGCTCGAGCGGCTCGACCCCCGCCCCGCACCGGTTGCGCACCTCCGCGGCGGACCCCGGTCGGCACACCATGATCACGGGTTCGAACGAGGCGACGGCCCGCGCCACGGCCGCGTAGTCGTCCTTGGCCCGCTCGAAGTGCCGGCCCCACAGCGCTTCTCGGGTCGGCCAGGCCATGAGGGTGCCGCGATGCGCTCCGAACTCGGCCGGCATCGCGAACCCCTCCGCCGCCACGGTGTCCGTCAAGGCCGCCCGACCCATGGCCGGAGAGCCTACCGCACGATGAGGACCGGACAGGAAGCGTGATGCAGGACCTTGTTCGCCACGCCGCCGAGCAAGATGCTCTTCCACTCGGTCATCCCGCGGCTGCCCATCACGATGAGGTCCGCCTGCACCTCGTTTGCCGTGCGGACGATCTGCTCGGGGGTGTCACCCGGGCTCACCCGGCGGATGAGACCGCGGGCCTCGAGACCCGCCGAGCGAAACTGCTCCACCGCGGCGTTCACCAGGGCCTCGGCCGTCACCGGTGGACCCAGGTCCACGTCGTCGCCCTCGTATCGAGCGTACTCGCGCACGTGCAGCACCGTGACGCTCGCCCCGTAGCGTGCGGCCAGATCGACCGCGACCGGCAGCGTCTTGTTGCTCTGCGGAGAGCCGTCGACCGCGACCAGGATCCGCTCGAACACCACAGGTCAGGCTACTCGCCCAGGCGCTCGACGGCAGCCAGGAGTTGGGGGCGCGCCATCGCGAAGTAGGCGACCGCCACCGCGAAGCCGATGCCGACGGGCGCAGCGAGCGCCTGCCAGCGCACCCACCGCTCGCGCCGGAGCCCGGCGCGCAGCCAGGCCTCGCCCGGGTACCCGGCCGCGTCCACGGCTCCCCACAGCGGGATGCCGAGGAGGGCCACCGCGACGAGGACCACCGCGAGCGGCAGCGTGGGCACGTCGAGGAGCTTGAGCGAGGACGCGAGCAGGACGAAGACGAGCGCCGGCCTGATCAGGCCGTCCGGGGCCTTGGAGGACAGCCGGGCGCCCACGTAGACGGCTGGCAGCGAGCCGATCAGGATCGAGGCGGTCAGGCCGAGCTGGAGATCGCCCACGATGATGTGTGCGATCGCGGCCGAGCCCACGAGCGGAATCGCCTGCACGAGGTCCGTGCCCACGAGCTGGGCGCCGCGCAGCTTCGGATACAGCAGCATCAGGCACACGATCACGATCGAGCCCGAGCCCACC
This sequence comes from Actinomycetota bacterium, assembly GCA_021325015.1. Lineage (GTDB taxonomy): Bacteria > Actinomycetota > UBA4738 > UBA4738 > HRBIN12 > JAJPHY01. The sequence continues at coordinate 21,113 of JAJPHY010000090.1, forward strand.
GAGGTCAGGCCCACGAGGAAGCCCCCCACCAGGCCCACCAGGACGGTCACGGGCACGTTGACCCGAATGCGGTCGTCCGAGGACAGGGTTTCGCGACGGCCCGCTCGCGCTGCGGCGCTTCGCCTGGCCTGAAGCCACGACCGGAACACCAGCGCCGCGGCCGCGAGCGCCAGGGTAACCCCAAGCAATGCCTTGGTGACGTTCTGCACGGTCTGGGTGTCGCCGGTCGCGTGGAGCAGCAAGACCCCGGCGAAGGCGGCCGGAATCGACCCGACGCACAGCCACCTGACGAGCTCCCACCGAACCGTACGCCGACGGATGTGCACGCCGCCTCCGACCGGCTTCATCACCATCGCCGCCACCAGGTCCGAGGAGACCGCGGCCGTGGGGCTCACACCGAAGAAGATGAGCAGGATCGGGGTCATCAGAGCCCCTCCGCCCATCCCGGTCAGACCGACCGTGAACCCAACGATGGCCGCGGCCACGGCGATCATCCAGTCGATGTGCACGTCTCCGGTCCTCGAGCTCCCGCTTGTAAGCAAACCCGACAATGGTTGTCAGGTAACGCGGGCAGCCTACCGAGAACGCCGTGCTCCGCGCAAGTCGCCGCGCAAATTCTCCATCCCCTGTATTGTGAATCGGGGGTGTCGGGAATGTGGATTTCCAAGCGCACGGACTACGCGACGAGGGCGCTGCTCGCACTGGCGCTCAGCCACGACGACCGGCCGCTCAAGACCCAGGAGGTCGCGGCCCGCACGGCAGTCCCGCACACCACGCTCGAGCAGGTCATGCTGCAGCTTCGAAGCGCCGGCATGGTTCGCTCCGAGCGCGGGCCGTCCGGTGGATATCGGCTGAACCGCGATCCCTCGGCGATCACCCTCGAGGAGGTCGTCCGCGTGTTCCAGGGCCCGCTCGCTCCGATCGCGTGCGCAACGCGCAAGCACCCCGAGCCCTGTCCGATGGAGGTCGGCTGCTCGCTGCTCGGCGTCTGGCGACGGGTGCGCGATGCCACGATCGAGATCTTGCAGCGCACGACGTTCGCGGACCTGGCTCGAGAGGCGGGGGGGTCCTGGCTCGCTCCCCCGCTGCTGCAGCAGGGGACCTGAGCCGCGAGCGCGGGCGGCGGGGTGGCAGCCTCGGACGGGACGGCGTCATGGCATCGGCCGTGTCCTGGAGGACTACCTCGTCGTCCCCGCCTGGGCCCGACGCTGGTCTCGCCCACCGGATGCTCAGGAAACTCTCAGCGGTCCAAAGAATCCCGGACGACGCCCCGCCGGTACACCTCTTCGACGGCTCGTGTGAGACTAAGGAGGAGACCATGGCGCAGAGGCTGTCCCGATACGGGGGGAAGTGGAAGAAGTGGCTGGCGATCTACGCCGCCGTCGGCGTGGTCGCGTACCTCGTCATCTTCCTGCTGTTCTTCCACCACACAGGCGCAGGCGGAGGCGGGTTCGGCTACTGAGGTCGCGCGCGCAGGTACGAGCACGCCAAAGCCCGTCGTGCGAGATCGAAGTCCGAGTTGGGGGGCGGCCGTAGATGGCCGTCCCCCGACGGCGGCAACGGCTGAACCAGGAGATATCGGTGCCGGAGACGTGCCCCGCAATGAACCCGACGGCCGAGTGGCTCCCAAGCCCGGCGTTCGCCTCCGGACGCCTTCTCACTGCGGCTCCCGAGCGGAAACGAACGGAGCTCCTATGGAGCGGGCGGAGGTCACCGAGCCTGGCGACCTGCAGGCGTGCGGACTCGCTGTCCGGCATCGGGTCGGCGTGCCGATGGACGACCTTCCATTCGCCGTCCTCGCGACGAAAGATCGTTGCCACCCGCAGCTCGTAGGCCTCGGGCGGGGCGCCGGAGACCGATACCGTCGAGTGCTCGATCCCGGCGATGTCGCCGAGGCGCCGCTTGCCCCTGCCGCGATGACCTCGTACGAGTATTCGCCGCTGGAGAACCGCGACGCCAGCGACTCGAACACTCCGCGTATCTCGGCCCATCCCGTCCCCATCAGCGCCTCGAGCTCGGTCCGCGTTGTCATACCATTTGAGTCGGCGCTCGGCCGTTGCCCTCGTAGCTCAGTGGATAGAGCAGCGGTTTCCTAAACCGCGTGCGGAGGTTCGATTCCTCCCGGGGGCACCAATGTGATGTCTCGAGACATCGTGCACAGGTGTCTCGGGACATCCTTCCACGTCAGGCCCGCCCGTGGGGCTGGTAGTCGCGGCTCGGATCGAGGATCAGGTCCCTGA
>JAJPHY010000003.1 GCA_021325015.1 Actinomycetota bacterium
CGCCAGATCACCGCGATGCTCGAGCGCGTGATCTGCTGCGGGACCGGCACGGCCGCGAACATCGGACGGCCGGTCGCGGGAAAGACCGGCACCGGCCAGGACTACACGAACGTCTACTTCGCCGGCTACACGCCGCAGGTCGCGACCGCCGTCTGGGTCGGCTTTCCGCAGGGCAACATCCCGATGGACTCGTACTACGGGCACTCGGTCTTCGGGGGCACGCTCGCGGCGCCGATCTGGCACACGTTCATGGCCGCCGTCACCGCCGGGATGCCGGTCGAGGGGTTCCCCCCACCGCCGGCGCAGCCCTCCGGCACGGTGCCGAACGTGGTCGGCATGAAGGAGCAGGACGCGGTGAAGGCGATCGTCGCCGCGAGCTTCACGCCGATCATCCAGCAGGTCGACTCGAGCCAGCCCGCGGGGACGGTGGTCGCCCAGTCGCCGGCCGGTGGCTCGACCGCCACCCTGGGCAGCGGGGTCACGATCCAGGTCAGCAGCGGCAACCTGAAGCCGGTCCTCGTGCCGCGCGTGGTCGGCCTCACCCAGGCGCAGGCGACCGGCGTGCTCAAGTCCTCGGGCCTCAAGGTGAGCGTGCTTTACGTCGAGGTCTCGGATCCCGCGGAGGACGGAGTCGTGATCGCCCAGACGCCGATCGCGAACAAGAGGGTCGATCCCGGCTCGGTCGTCGCGATCCAGGTGGGCAGGCTGGGGGGAGGCCCTCCGCCGCCCTCGCCCTCGCCCTCGCCGCCCCCGAGCCCGAGCCCTCCGCCGACCCCCTGAGCGGTCGTCCGGGCCCGGCTCGCCGGCGAATCAGCCGCCGAGCCGGGCCCGAACCCTGGCCTGCACCAGGGCGCCGTCGACCCTTCCCCTGGCCTTCGCCATGACGGCGCCCATCACCTTGCCCATCGCCTTGGGCGTCGAGGCCCCGGTGGCCGCGATCGCCTCGTCGATGAGCGCCTCGACCTCGGCTTCGGAGAGCTGCTCGGGCGCGTAGGGCCTCAGCGCGTCCCGCTCGGCGGCCTCCTTCTCGACCAAATCGGCGCGGCCGCCCTTCTCGAACGCCTCGATCGCCTCCGTCCGCCGCTTCACCTCACGAGCCGCGACCTCGCGGACCTCGTCGTCGGAGAGCTCGTGGAGGACCTCCTTCTCGCGGTTGGTGATCGCGGCCGCGAGCATGCGCAGGGCGCCCAGGCGCACCTTGTCGCCGGCGCGCAAGGCCTCGGTAATCTCCTCGCGCACCCGCTGCTTGAGGGCGGGTTCGCCCACCGTAGACTTGCCTCCCGTGCTCGTCCCGGTCCTGATCGCGATCCTGATCCTCGGCGCCCTGTGCGTCGCCTACGGCGTGTTCGTCGAGCGCCGGTGGTACCGCCTCCGGCGGTACCGCCTCGACATCCTACCGGCGGGGGGTCCGGAGCAGCTCACGCTGCTGCATCTGTCGGACCTGCACGTGGTTCGCGGCTCGAGCAAGCTTCGCGCCTTCCTCGCCTCGCTTCCGAAGGCCGACGTCACCGCCGTGACCGGGGACATCGTCGGGGAGCCGGAGGCGGTGGAGGAGGCCGCGGACCTGCTCCGCGCCGTTCGAGGTCGGCTCGCGTCCCTGTTCGTCCTCGGCTCGAACGACTACTACGCGCCCCGTCCGCTCAACTACTTCGCCTACTTCCGCAAGGAGCGCACGCGCCGGCGCGCGCGGCGTGGCCGCGCGCCCGAGCTGGCCGCCCGGCTCGAGGCCGACGGGTGGACCCACCTGCGCAACCGACGGACCCGGCTCTCGCTGGACGGACTCGAGGTCGAGCTCCTCGGGCTCGACGATCCGCATATCGACCGGCAGGACCTCCGGGTCGCCCCGAGGACCAGCCCCGAGCGTTTCGGCCTGGCCGTCGTGCACTCGCCCGACCCCGCGCCCGAGATCGCCGCGCTCGGCTACGACCTCGCGGTGTACGGACACACCCACGGAGGTCAGGTCCGGATGCCGATCGTCGGGGCGCTCATCACCAACTCGGACGTGCCGAGACGGATCGTCTCGGGCCTGGTCCGGTTCGGGCGCTCGTACGCCCACATCTCGCCTGGCCTGGGGGCGAGCAAGTACGCGCCGTTCCGGTTCCTGTGCCGCCCGGAGGCAACGCTGCTCGAGCTGCGGAGGCGACCGGCTACTGCGGACCGACCATCCGCTCCGGCCTGACGAGCTCGTCGTACTCCTGCTCCGAGACGTATCCCAGCGCAAGCGCCGCCTCCTTGAGGGTCGTGCCCTCGTGGTGCGCCTTCTTGGCGACCTCAGCCGCCCGGTCGTAGCCGATCTTGGGCGCGAGCGCGGTCACGAGCATCAGCGAGCGGTCGACGAGCTCGGCGATCCGCTCGCGGTTCGGCCGGATCCCCTCCACGCAGAACTCACGGAACGTCCGGCAGACGTCCGAGAGGATCGCGACCGAGTGCAGGAAGTTCCGAATCATCACCGGCTTGAACACGTTCAGCTCGAAGTTGCCCTGCGAGCCGGCGACGGCGATCGCCACGTCGTTGCCGAACACCTGGCAGCAGACCATCGTCATCGCCTCGGACTGCGTGGGGTTCACCTTGCCGGGCATGATCGAGGACCCGGGCTCGTTCTCGGGCAGCGACAGCTCGCCGAGACCGCTCCGCGGCCCGCTCCCGAGCCACCGGACGTCGTTGGCGATCTTCATCAGCGAGACGGCGAGCGTGCGGATCGCGCCGTGCGCGGCGACGAGCGCGTCGTGCGCCGCGAGCGCGGCGAACGCGTTCGGCGCCTTCGTGAACGGGAGCCCGGTCATCTCGAGGATCTTGGCCGCCACGGCCTCGCCGAACCCCGGGGGCGCGTTCAGCCCGGTCCCGACCGCGGTCCCGCCGATCGCGAGCTCGTACAGGCCCGCGAGGGACTCCTCGATCCGCGCGAGGTCGGCGTCGAGCTGCGCGACGTAGCCGGAGAACTCCTGACCGAGCGTGAGCGGGACGGCGTCCTGCAGGTGCGTCCGGGCGATCTTCACGATGCCGGCGAACTCCTCGCTCTTGCGCTGCAAGGCATCTCTGAGTCCCCGCACGGCCGGCAACAGACGCTCGACGACGGCCCGCGCCGCGGCGATGTGCATGGCCGTTGGGAACGTGTCGTTGGAGGACTGGGACATGTTCACGTCATCGTTTGGGTGGATCGGCGTCTTCGAGCCGAGAACGCCGCCGGCGAGCTCGATGGCGCGGTTCGCGATGACCTCGTTCGCGTTCATGTTGGACTGGGTCCCGGAACCCGTCTGCCACACGTACAGCGGGAAGTGGTCGTCCAGCTTGCCCTCGATCACCTCATCGGCCGCGCGAACGATGAGGTCGGCCTTGTCCCTCGCCAGCTTGCCGAGCTCGGCGTTCACCAACGCGCAGGCCTTCTTGAGGATGCCGAACGCGCGGACGACCTCCATCGGCATCCGGTCGTCGCCGATCGAGAAGTGGTGGAGCGAGCGCTGGGTCTGCGCTCCCCAGTAGCGGTCGGCCGGGACCTCGACCTCTCCCATGCTGTCGGATTCGACCCGTGTGCCCTCGGTCGGCATTCTGCGTCTCACCCCCTCTCGCGAATGGCCCGCTCGAACACACGCTCGTAGCCGGCGACCATGGCCTGTCTGGAGAACGTGCGCTGCACGCGCTCGCGGCACGCCGCCGGATCGATCTCGCCCAGGTGCCGCAGACGCTCGGCCGCCTCCTGGGCGTAGTTCTCGACGGAGACGATGAACCCCGTGACGCCGTCCACGATCACCTCGGGGACCGAACCGCGGGGCGTCGCGATCACCGGCGTGCCGCAGGCCATGGCCTCGGTCATGACGAGGCCGAAGGGCTCGTCCCAGTCGATCGGGAACAGGACCGCCTTGGCCCGCCGGAGGAGGTCCACCTTCTCCTCCTGGGAGATCTCCCCGTGCACGACGGCGTCGTCGGGCAGGTTGGGCTTGATGTTGGTCTCCCACTCCTGCTCCTCGGTCCAGTGGGCGATCTTCACGGCGGACACGAGGTGCTCGCCGGCGAGCTTGGCCGCGTCGATCGCGCGCTTCCAGCCCTTCTCCGGAGCCGCCCGGCCGAGAAACAGGACGAAGTCCTCCTTCTCGGTGTTGAACGAGTAGAAATCCATGTCGATGCCGTTGTACACGACGTCCGCGTACCGGAGCCCCTCGTGGTTGCGCCTCTGCGCCTCGCTGATCGGGACGAACCAGGCCCGGTCGGCAACGAGGCCGTACAGGCGCTTCATCTCCGGCGTGAACGAGCCGTGGAGCGTGTGGACGGTGGGGACCCCGGTCTCGATCGCGGCCGCGAGGGCGGAGAACGGGGAATGGACGTGGAGGACGTCGAACCGCTCGCGGACGCCGCGCATCGCGAACATCGTGTGGGTGGCGTCCAGCACGACGTCGTTGATGAGCTTGGACCCGGGCGCCTCCTCGAAGACGTACTCCAGCCTGGCCTTGGTGACCGAGTCGCCCGTGGCGAACAGCGTGACGTCGTGGCCTGCCTCCACGAGCCCGTCGGCCTCGAGCGCCACGACCCACTCGATCCCGCCGTAGCCCTTGGGGGGAACCGCGAGCCACGGGGGGCAGACGATCCCAATCCTCATCCCAGGCCTCCTCCGGCCGAACGGGCTGGCGCTCCAGCCCGTGCCCGCTCGCGGCCGGGCCGGCTCCCGCCGTCCCGGTCGTGGTCAAGAGCCTACCCGCCGGGGGTCCGGGCGAGTCGGTACACTTGCCGGCACGGGACGTAGCGCAGTTTGGTAGCGCGCAGCGTTCGGGACGCTGAGGTCGCGGGTTCAAATCCCGCCGTCCCGACCGATGTGATGTCTCGAGACATCGTGCACAGGTGTCTCGGGACATCCTTCCACGTCAGGCCCGCCCGTGGGGCTGGTAGTCGCGGCTCGGATCGAGGATCAGGTCCCTGA
>JAJPHY010000082.1 GCA_021325015.1 Actinomycetota bacterium
TCGACAAGCTCGGCATCGACGCGATCATCCCCATCGGCGGCGACGACACGCTGTCGTTCGCCCTGCGCCTGCACGACGAGGGCGTGCCGGTGGTCGCGATCCCCAAGACCATGGACAACGACGTCCACGGCACGGACTACTGCATCGGCTTCTCCACGGCGGTCACCCGGACGGTGAACTTCATCCACCAGCTCCGAACGAGCGCCGGATCGCACGAGCGCCTGGCGGTGGTCGAGGTGTTCGGCCGCTACAGCGGGGAGACCTCGCTGGTGTCGGCCTACCTGGCGGGCGTCGACCGCGCGATCATCTCCGAGGTGCCCTTCGACATCGAGAAGCTCGCGCGCTTGCTGATGGAGGACAAGGCGGCGAACCCAAGCAAGTACGCCATGATGACGATCTCCGAGGGCGCGACCATGACCGGCGGCGAGATGGTCATGGGCGGCACCGAGGACGCGTACGGCCATCGCAAGCTCGGGGGCATCGGGGCGATCACCGGCGAGGCGCTCCGCGAGATCACCGGCGAGGGGATCGTCTACCAGCAGCTCGGCTACCTGATGCGGTCGGGCAACCCCGACTCCCTGGATCTCATGGTGGCGATCAACTACGCGGTCATGGCGGCGGACCTCGTGATCGGCGGGGAGTTCGGCCGCCTGGTCGCGCTCCGAAACGGCAACTACACGAACGTCCCGATCGCCGTGGTCCGCCAGGGGGTGAAGCGCGTCGACGTCGGAGCCCTGTACGACGTCGAGAACTACCGCCCGAAGATCCGCCACGTCGACGGCAAGCCGATGTTCCTGTACTGAGGCGCGGGTGGTGGATCGGACGCCGCGGCCCCCGCCCTATACTTGCTCGATCGTGCACGCCTACCGCGTCGACCTGCGTTCCGACACCGTGACCAAGCCGTCGGCGGCCATGCGCAAGGCCATGGCCGAGGCCGAGGTCGGCGACGACTGGTTCGGCGACGACCCGACGGTCAGCCGCCTCCAGGATCGCGCCGCCGAGGTGATGGGCAAGGAGGCCGCCCTGTACGTGCCGACCGGCACGATGGCGAACCAGATCGGCCTTCGCCTGCACTTTCGGGGCCCGGGGCACCTGGTCGTCGCGGAGTCGCGCGCCCACGTGGCGACCACCGAGGTGATGAGCTCGGCGGCGCTGTCCGGGATCGCGTTCCGCACGGTGGTGGGGGACGCCCGGGGGCGGATGAGCGCGGAGCAGGTGGCGGCGGCGCTCCTGCCCGACGAGCCCTACGACGTCGAGGTCATCGACCTCATCGCGGTCGAGAACACCCACGGCCACGCCGGAGGGACGGTGATGTCGGTCGAGGACCTGCGCGCGATCCGTAAGGTCGCCGGTGAAGCCGGGCTCCCGATCCACCTCGACGGCGCTCGGATCTTCAACGCCGCCGTCGCGGCCGGCTGCGACGTGACCGAATGGACGCGTGAGGCGGACACGATGATGTTCTGCGTGTCCAAGGGCCTCGGGGCGCCGATCGGCTCGCTCGTGTGCGGGCCGGCCGAGCTCATCCGGGAGGCCAGGCGGCTCAAGATCCTGTTCGGTGGGGCGTGGCGGCAGGCCGGGATCATGGCCGCCGCGGGGCTCATCGCCTTGGAGGAGGGGCCGAAGCGCCTCCACGAGGACCACGCGCGCGCCCGGCGCCTGGCCGAGGGCATCGGCGAGGTCTTCCCCGGCGCGATCGACTCCTCGGCGGTGGAGACGAACATGGTGTACGTCGACACGGAGGCGGTGGGGATGCGCCCCCTCGAGGCGGTCCGCCGGCTCGAGGAGCAGGGCGTGGGGGCGACGCTCGTGTCCGGGAAGGTCCGAATGGTCACCCACGTCGACATCTCCGACGAGGACATCGAGACGGCGATCGCGGCCTGGCGGGAGATCTCGCGGGTCGCGCGCGAGGAGGCCGGATGACGCTGTTCGGTCCGAGGTATCCGGAGGAGATCGCCAAGCGCATCCCGCCCGGCCAGCGCCTGGTGAAGGGCTGGCCGGTGCTCCACTACGGCCCGATCCCGCGGTTCGACGAGCGAGAGTGGCGGTTCGAGGTGTTCGGTCTGGTCGAGCGCCCGATCTCGCTCACGTACGCCGAGCTGACGGCGATGCCCACCACCGACGTCGTGGCCGACATGCACTGCGTCACGGGGTGGTCGACGCTCGACAACACGTGGACCGGAGTCTCGTTCCGGGCCCTTGCCGAGAAGGCGGGCGTACGGCCGGAGGCGAAGTGGGTGATCGCGCACTGCGACCTCGGCTACACGTCCGACCTCTCCCTCCAGGCGATGATGGAGGACGACGTGCTGGTGGCGTGGGCGCACGACGGCGAGGAGCTCACGCCGGAGCACGGGTTCCCGCTTCGCCTCGTCGTGCCGCAGCGCTACGCGTGGAAGAGCGCGAAGTGGCTCCGCGGGCTCGAGCTCGCCGAGCACAACGTCCGTGGGTTCTGGGAGGCCCGCGGGTACCACGTCCACGCCGACCCCTGGCGCGAGGAACGCTACTCCTACCAGGAGGGCCCCGGCGCCGAGCTCGAGCCGTGAGGAACTAGTCCGTAACGGACTAGTTCGCCAGCCGGCGGAGCGTCGCGATGTTCCGGGCGTGGTCCTGCAGCGAGCCCGGCGTCTCGACGACGAGCGCCACGTCGGCGATCTCCGGGCGCCGAAGGATCTCGAAGAAGCCCTCGACGCCGATGTACCCCTCGCCGACGTGCTCGTGCCGGTCGAGATGGCTGCCCAGCGCGTGCCTCGCGTCGTTCGCGTGGACCAGCACGAGGCGGTGTCCGAGCCCGCTCGCGCGGAGCTCGTCGAAGCAAGCGGCCACCCCGTCTGGCCGGTCGAGCGGGTACCCGGCCGCGAACAGGTGGCACGTGTCGAGGCAGAGCGCGAGCCGGGGGTGGTCGACGGCCTCGAACAGGCGCAGGGCGTCGGGGATCGTCGCGGCCACCGATCCGCCCGTCCCCGCGGTGAGCTCCACGACCACGGCGGCGCCGCCCTCGGCGGCGAGCGTCCGGAGCGAGGCCGCCGCGCGCTGGAGGGCCTCTCGCGGCTCCCCGGGGCCCCCGGAGCCAGCATGGACCACGAGGCCGGCGGCACCGATCTGGTCGCACACGGCAAGCGTGAGCCGAGCGAGCTCGATCGACTTGCGGAGGAACTCCGGGTTCGGCGACGCGACGTTGACGAGGTAGGGGGCGTGCACGAACAGCGGGCCGAGCCCGGCGCTCGCGAAGGTCTCGCGAAACAGGGCCGCCTCGGCGCGGGCGATCCGGGGCGGCGCCCACGCGCGCGGGTTCGACGCGAAGATCTGGACGGCCTCCGCCCCGCATTCGGTCGCGGCGCGCACGGCCGCGATGACGCCGCCCCGGGTCGGAACGTGCGCGCCGATCCTCACACGTAGATGGTGACTGTCTGGCCGTAGGTGACGGTCTGGCCGGGGAGCGGAAGCTGTCCGGCCACCGTCGTCCCCGGTGAGCCCGGAAGGGGCGAGACCGCGACTCGCAGCCCGAGATCCTTCAGCCTGGCGATCGCGGCGTCCTTCGACATGCCGACGACGTCCGGCATCGGGAAGGTGCGCGGCCCGAGCGAGACGAAGATCGTCACGGTCTGCCCGGGCTGGAGCATGGCCTTCGGAGCGGGACGCTGGTCGATGACCTCGCCCTTCGGCACGGTGTCCGAGAACCGGGTCTCGACCTTGAGGACCCACGCGCCGAGGAGGCCCTCCGCCTCGACCTGCGTCTTGCCGATCACCTTCGGAACCGGCTCGGGCCTGGGGCCCTTGCTGACCCAGACCTCGACCGCGCTGCCCCGGGGCGCCTCGGCGGCCGCCTGGGGATCCTGACGGACGATCTCGCCGGCGCGGATCGCCGCGCTGTAGACGTCGTGTCGCGGCCCGAGCGCGAGGTGCGCCTTGCGGAGCGCGACCGCCGCGTCCTCGACGGTGAGATGCGTGAGGTCGGGCACCGGCACCGGCGGCGGCCCGAGCGACGGCACGAGCGTCACCACCGACCCGGTGCGAACGCTCGAGCCGGCGGCGGGCTCCAGGCGCATCACCGCGTCCTTGTCGAACCGCATCGAGTAGCGGCCGGCGGCGATGCGAGCGGTCAGGCCCGCGTCGTTCAGGCGGGCGGAGGCCGTCCGGACGTCCATCCCGAGGACGTTCGGGACGTCCACCGTGTGCGGGATCAGGTACGTCCAGGCGCCCCACGCCGCGGCCGAGAGGGCGAGCAGCGCGACCAGGGCGCCGAGGATCCACCGGCCGCGGCGGCCGCGGCGGCCTCGAGGGCGCCGGGAGAGCACGACCGTCGGCGCGCGGTCGGGGTCGCCGGCCGGCGCGAGCTCGGGCGCCCGGTGGACGAGCTCGGCGATCGGCGGGGCCGGCGGCAGGTGCCGGGCCTCGCTCGCGAGGTCGCGTCGGGCCTCGGACGCCGACTCCGGGCGGAGCTCGCGATCCTTCTCGGTCATCGAGGCGACCCAGGCGTCCAGCCCGGCGGGGACCGCCGGGTTGACCGACGAGGGCCTGGGCACGCGATCGCGGACGTGCTTGACGGCGATCGCCACCTGCGTCTCCCCGGAGAACGGCACGCGGCCGGTGAGGAGCTCGAACCCGACGATCCCGAGCGAGTACAGGTCGGTCCTCGGGTCGGCCGGCTCGCCCTGGAGCTGCTCCGGCGCGAGGTACTGAACGGTTCCCGCCACCGTGCCGACCTGCGTGACGCGGGAGTCGGCGTACGCGCGCGCGAGGCCGAAGTCGGCGACCTTCACGACGCCCTCGTGCGTGACCAGCAGGTTCTCGGGCTTCACGTCCCGGTGGACGATCCCGCGGCGGTGCGCGTGATCGAGCGCCGCGAGCGCCTGCACCAGCATGTCGGCGGCTTGCGCCGGGGCGAGGAACCCGCGCTCGTTCAGGAGCTCTCGAACGCTCATGCCGCGCACGTACTCCATCACCATGAAGTAGATGCCGTCCACGGCGCCCCAGTCGTGGACGGCGACGATGTTCGGGTGGGAGAGCCCCCCCGCCGACCGGGCCTCGCGGCGGAACCGATCCACGAACCCGGGGTCGCTCGCGAGGTTGCGGTGCAGGACCTTGATGGCCACCTCGCGCGCGAGGACCGCGTCGTAGGCGCGAAAGACCTCGCCCATGCCGCCCGCGGCGATCCGTTCGACGACGTGGTACCTGCCGTCGAGGGTCGTTAGGCTGAACGCGTCCGAACGGCTCCCGGGCCGCTCGGGAACGGTGCTCCTGGACGTGACCGATCCTCCCGTCGCGGGCGTGCTGTGTGGGGGGCCGAGTTCCAATTGTAGGGGGTGGGCTGGCCGGGATGGCGGAGGCGTCGAGCGGCGAGACCTTCCAGGACGCGTTCGCGAGGATCGAGCGGGCGGTCGCGACGGGCCAGGCCGACCTGTCGCGGCTTGGGTTCTGGCGTCTGGTCCGGCAGGTCAAGGCCGACCCGGTGCTCTCGGACCACTGGGCCGAGCAGGTCGGGCGGATCGACCGCGCGGCGTTCGAGGGGCGGGTGCGCGTGCGGTTCCCGGTCGCGCTCGGAAACGCCGTCCTGGCGCTCGGCACGCTCGTGGGGGCCGGGGCCGTCGTCGTGGCGCTCCGGACGGCGAGCGCCGCGCTCGCTGGAGTGGCGCTGATCGCGGCCGGGGCGATCTGGTCGGTGTGCCTTCACGACCTCGCGCACTGGGCGGCCGGACGGATGGTCGGGATCCGCTTCACCCACTACTTCGTCGGCGGCCCCTTCCCCCCGCGGCCGGGGCTCAAGATCGACTACGCGAGCTACCTGCGCGCCCCGCCGGTGGAGCGGGCGTTGATGCACGCCTCCGGCGCCCTCGCGACCAAGGTCGCGCCATTCGCGGCGCTCGGGTTCTGGTGGGCGAGCGACGCGCCGGCCTGGTCGGCGTGGGTCCTCGTCGCGCTCGGGCTCGTCCAGATCGCGACCGACATCCTCTTTTCGACGAGATCGAGCGACTGGAAGAAGGTGCGTCGCGAACGCGGCGTCGCCCGCGTCCACCGGTCGCGCCGCATCTGAACGCCGACCGGCACGGCCCCCACCGGATCCGGGCGCCTCCGATACACTGGCGGACGAACCACCGGGGAGCTCGGGCGACCGGGCTGAGAGGGCGGCAGATCGCGCCGCCGACCCGCAGAACCTGAACCGGGCAATGCCGGCGGAGGGAGCGATGGATGCGAAGGCGCTCCCGCTCCGGGTGTACGTGATCACCTCGAGCGGGCTCGCCCCCGGGCGCGGACACGTGGAGGTCGCGCTCGCGGCGATCGAGGGCGGGGCGAGCGCGGTTCAGCTCCGGGCGCCGGAGCTGAACGACGAGCGCCTCCTGCCGCTCGCCGCGCGGCTGGTCGATCCGTGTCGCGATGCCGGTGTCCTGTTCGTCGTGAACGACCGGGTGGACGTCGCCGTCCGGAGCGGCGCGGACGGGGTCCACCTCGGGCAAGGCGACGACCTCGAGGGGGCTCGCGAGCGGCTCGGCCCGGATCGGGTGCTGGGGATCAGCGTGCGGACTCCCTGGCAGGCCCGCGCGGCCGAGCGCGCCGGCGCCGACTACCTCGGCGTGACGGTCTGGACGACCCCGACCAAGCCCGAGGCCGTGGCCGTGGGGCTCGAGGGGCTTCGGGCGGTCGTGGCGGCGACCCGGCTGCCCGTGGTGGGCGTCGGGGGGATCACCGCGTCGAACGCCCGCCGGGTGCTGGAGGCCGGCGCGGCGGGCGTCGCCGTCGTCTCGGCGGTGGGCGCCGCCCAGGACCCGGTGGCCGCGACGAGGCAGCTGGTGGCCGCGGTCACGACCAGCGCGAGCGAGCGGAGGGAGCGATGACGGAGCAACGTCTCGGCAAGGCGACGGCGGAGCTGTTCGAGCAGATCATCCTGCGACGGCTGGGGGCGGCGGACCCCGACGTGCTGGTGGGACCGCGTCACGGCGTGGACGTGGGCGTGGTGCGGGTGGCCGACGGAGTCGCGATGGCGCTCACCGCCGACCCCGTGTTCGTGGTCCCCGCCTACGGGTGGGAGCGCGCGGCCTGGTTCGCGGTGCACATCCTCGCGTCGGATGCGGCCACCTCCGGGCTTCCGCTGCGGTGGATGGCCGTCGACCTCAACCTCCCGCCGGAGATCACCGACGAGGAGCTCACGACGCTGTGGGAGGCCTTCCACCGGACGTGCGCCGACATCGGGATCGCCGTCGTGACCGGCCACACCGCACGGTACGAGGGCTGCACGTGGCCGATGGTCGGCGGCGCGGTCTGCATGGCCGCGGGACCCGAGGACCGGTTCGTCACGCCGACGATGGCCCGACCCGGCGACCTGGTTGTGGTGACCAAGGGCGCGGCGATCGAGGCCACGGCGCTGTTCGCCGCGACCTTCCCAGACCGGCTCGCCGCGGCGGTCGGGGCCGAGACGGTGAAGGCGGCCGACGCGCTCTTCGAGCAGATGACGGTCGTGCCCGAGGCGACCGTCGCGCGCGAGTTCGGATTGCGGGAAGCGGGCGTGACGGCCATGCACGACGCCACGGAGGGCGGCGTGTTCGGAGGGCTCACGGAGGTGGCGGCGGCCTCGAACGTGGGCCTGCGCATCGCGCTCGACGCGATCCCGGTCCGGCCCGAGGTGCGCGCGGTGTGCGAGCACACCGGGATGGTCCCCTACGCCTCGATCTCCGAGGGGACGCTCGTCTGCACCGTGGTGCCGGAGCGGGCGGACGCGTTCGTGCGGGCCTGCGCCGACGCGGGGATCGAGGCGGCCGTGGTGGGCGAGGCCACGGAGCCGGAGGGCGGAACCGTGCTCCTCACGGCGGAGGGGGAGCGGCCGCTCGAGCATCCCGGGCTCGACCCGTTCTGGGAGGCGTTCGGCCGCTGGGCCCGGGAGGCGGCGGGGATCGCGGCCGCGTCCTGAGCCGGGTCCCTCGGCCAACCTGGCGAGGACCCCTCGGCGGCGGCCGGGGGTTCGGCTCGCTCTGTCCTCGGGCCGCGCAGGGTAGGGTTGGGCTCCATGGACGTGGTGGCGGTCGGGGACGTGATGGTCGACGTGAGCGTCGAGGCACCGGCCCTGGTGCGGGGCGGAGACGTGCACGGCCGGGTCAAGGTGCGCCCGGGCGGGAGCGCGGCCAACGTCGCGGTGTGGGCGGTCGCCGCCGGCGCCCACGCGCGGGTGTTCGGCCGGGTCGGCGACGACCTCGCGGGCGCGCTCGTCCGGGGCGAGCTCGACCGGCGCGGGGTAGAGGCCGTGCTCGCCGTCGACCGCTCGATGCCGACCGGCTCGATGCTCGTGGTTCACGAGGCGGGGGAGCGCTGGGTGGTGGCCGACCGCGGCGCGAACCAGGCGATGGCGCCGGGCGACCTGCCCACGCGCATCGAGGCCGACGCGGTGCTCGTATCGGGCTACCTGCTGCTCCAGCGGGGATCCTCGGCGGCGGCCCGCGCCGCGCTCGAGCGGGCGCGGGCCCGGTACGTGGCGATCGACGCGGCGTCCTGGGCGCTCGTTCGGGACTTCGGGCCCGACGCGTTCTTCGAGGCCACGGCCGCCGCGACGGTGCTGCTCGCCAACCGCCGTGAGGCGCGGGTCCTTTCGGGTCTGGACGGGGAGGACGCGGCGGAGGCGCTCGCCCGGCGATACCCGGTCGTGTGCGTGAAGCTCGGAGGGGACGGCGCGGTCATGTCGTGGGAGGGGCTGCTCATCCGCACCGGGGCCGAGCCGGTCGAGGAGGTCGACGCGAGCGGTGCCGGCGACGCGTTCGACGGTGTGCTGCTCGCCACGCTGGTGGCCGGGGCCTCGCCGGGCGAGGCGCTCCGAGCGGCATGCCGGGCGGGCGCCCGGGTGGCCGGGACGGGCGAGCTCTGGCCGGAGACGTTCGTGGGGTGAGCGCCCCGTCTGTCCGCTCCCGAGAGGTTGACGCCGCGCCCGCGGCGGGCGCGGCGGCCGCCCTCCCTAGCGGAGCCAGGTCTTCGCGATCGCCTTGGTGAAGTTCCAGCCGTAGCGGAGCGACTTCGGCTTCTTGGAGACCCCGCCGCGACGGGTGAGGAACGTGACCGGGACCTCCAGGACCCGAGCGTGCTGCCGGAGCGCCTCGATGGTCACCTCGGAGGTCCAGAACTGGTCCTGCTCGAGCAGCAGCTTTCGAAGGGTCTCCGCGCGCGTCGCGCGGTAGCCGCTCGAGATGTCCGTCACGCGCTGGCCGGTGAGGATCGTGACGAGCCACGAGAAGAAGTGCACACCCACGTGGCGCATCAGGCTCTCCCGCTCGAAGTCGCCCAGCATGCGCGAGCCGTTCACGTGGTCGGCCTCGTCGGCGATGATCGGCTTGACGAGCGTGGGCATCTCCTCGGGCTGGTGCTGCCCGTCGGCGTCGATCGACACGACGATGTCGGCGCCGAGCTTGAGCGCGATGTCGTACCCGACGCGGAGCGCCAGCCCGCCGCCGCGCCGGATCGGCAGGCGGGCCACCAGCGCGCCGGCCGATCGGGCCGCCTCGGCGGTCCCGTCGTCGGAGCAGTCGTCGATCACGATGGGCACCACCCGATACCCATCGATCTCCTCTGGCATCGCGTGGATCACCGCCGCGACGTTCTCCGCCTCGTTGTAGGCGGGGGAGACGACCACGATGCGCCTGCCCGGCGGGAGGCTGCGCGCTGCCTCCCAGTCGAACTCCTTCTGCCCGAGGGCCTCGACCAGCAGGCGGATGCTTCGATCGCTCGAGTCGACAATGGACTCCATCCGGAAGATCAGCGCGAACAGGACGACGACCGCCACGAGGAGGGCGCCGGTGAGGCGCTGGCCGGTTCCGGGACGGAAGTGCAGGACGTCGAACAGCGGGTTGAACAGGCTCGGCCAGGCGGCGAGCAGGATCACGCCGAGCGCGATCGCCCACGAGATGATCAGGTTGAGCCGGCTGATCTGCCGTCGCCGGTACCGCACGACGGCCGCGGCGAAGAAACCCGCCGCGAAGAGCCCTCCGAGGATCCGCAGGGCCACCATGCGGGATCAGCGCGCGGCGCGCTCCCGCAGGACGCCCCGCCAGCGGGTCCGCGGGTCGATGCGGTCGGGGATCACGCGGTGCTTGTATCGCTCCATGACCGAGAACATCGACTCGATGAGCGTCTCGGAGAGCAGGTGCGGGCGCAGTCCGAGGTCGAGCAGTTTGGTGTGGGCGGCGTTGTAGTAGTGCTCCTCGAGCTCCACCCGCGGGTTCTCGACGTGCACCGGCTCGACGGTCAGGCCGTGGTGCCGCGCGGCCTCGCGGACGATCTCGGCGAGCTCGTTGATCGAGAACTGCTCGGTGAACTGGTTGAACACCCGGTACTCGCCCTCGGTCGGCGGGTTCAGGACGGCGAGCTCCACGCACTGCAGCGTGTCGAGGATGTTGAGGTACCCGCGCGTCTGGCCGCCCTTGCCGTAGGCCGTGAGCGGGTGGCCGATCACGGCCTGGAGGCAAAAGCGGTTGAGCGCGGTGCCGAACAGCTCGTCGTAGTCAAAGCGCGTCACCAGGCGCTCGTCGAGCTTGGTCTCTTCGGTCTCGATCCCGTAGACGACTCCCTGGTTGAGGTCGGTCGCGCGCAGGCCCCAGATCCGGCACGCGAAGTGGATGTTGTGGGAGTCGTGCACCTTGGAGAGGTGGTAGAAGCTGCCGGCCAGCTTCGGGAAGGGCAGGACGTCCGACCGCCCCTTGTGGTGGATCTCGATGAAGCCCTCCTCGATGTCGATGTTCGGGGTCCCGTACTCGCCCATCGTGCCGAGCTTGACCAGGTGGGCGTCGGGAACGAGCTCGGCCATCGCGAACAGGACGTTCAGCGTTCCGACGACGTTGTTCGTCTGGGTGAAGACCGCGTGATCGCGGTCGATCATCGAGTAGGGAGCCGAGGGCATCTCCCCGTAGTGCACGATGGCCTCGGGCTCGAACTCGCGGACGACCCGCTCCACGAGGCCCCAGTCCTGCAGGTCGCCCTCGGTCACCCCGATCTCCAGCCCGGTGACCTCCTTCCAGGCCCGAGCGCGGGACGGCAGGTCGGGGAGGATCGGCGTGAGCGAGTCGGTGCCGTTCTCCTCGTGCATCCGGCGTCGCAGGTAGTTGTCGACGGCGTGGACCTCGTGACCCCGGCGAGAGAAGTACATCGAGGTCGCCCACCCCAGGTACCCGTCGCCTCCGAGGATCAGGATCCGCATGGCATGGCCCTTTCGCCTTGTGGGTGTGGGAAGCCGCGCTATCCTACCAAGCCTCTTACCTGCGGAAACCGCTACGCGAGCGACGCCAGCTCGTCGAGCACGCGGTCGACCTCGTCCTCGGTGTGGTAGTGACAGAAGCCGATCCGGACGGCGCCTCCGGTCTCGAGCAGGCCGAGCCGCTCCATCAGCTCGATCGCGTAGTAGTGGCCATCCCAGACGAAGATCCCGCGCTCGCCGAGGACCCGGGCGGTCTCGGCCGGATGCCGGTTCCCGACGCGGAGGGCGAAGGTGGGGGTGCGCTCGTCGCGGCGCTCGGGGTCGCGGATCCCGAACAGCCGCACGGGCGGGATCGAGTCCAACCCCCGCAGGAACCGGTCGGCGAGCGCGGCCTCGTGCGGGACCACGACCTCGCGGAACGCGACGTCCAGCGCCCGCCGGCGGTCCGCCGGCCTCTCGCCGTCGGCGAGCGCGGCCAGATCGGCCAGGTACTCGACGGCGGCGACGAACCCGGCCTGGGCCTCGTGGCTCTGCGTACCGGTCTCCCAGCGGTCCGGCAGCTCGTCGCTCGCCGGCCGGACCTTGTAGGGGCGGAGCGACGCGAGGAGCTCCCGGCGCCCGACCAGGATGCCGAGGTGCGGGCCGAAGACCTTGTACGGGGAGCAGACCAGGAGGTCGGCGCCGATTGCGCGGGCGTCGATCCGCCGGTGCTGGGCCAGGTGCACGCCGTCGCACACGACCAGCGCGTCGGTCCGCTCGCGGACCCGTCGGACGAGCTCCGCGGCCGGCGGGATCGTGCCGGTGGCGTTCGAGGCCAGGGTGAACGCGACGACCTTGGTGCGATCGGAGAGCGCCGCCTCGAACGACTCGAGGTCGAGCGTCACGTCCTCCTCGCGGAGATCCACCCAACGCACGGTCGCCCCGGCGTCCTCGGCCGCCATCACCCACGGCCGGATGTTCGCGTCGTGGTCGAGCCTCGTGACCACGACCTCGTCGCCGGGACCGAGCGTGCGGGCGACCGAGCGGGACACGGCGAACAGCAGCGTGGTCGCGTTCGGGCCAAAGGCCGCCTCGTCGGGGTCGCAGCCGAGCAGGTCGGCCGCGGCTCGGTGCGCCTCCTCGATCACGCGGTCGGTCTCGGCGCTGGTGGCGAACGCGCCGTGGGCGTTCGCGTTGCTCGAGCGCAGGTAGGCGGCCATCGCCGCGATCACCCGCTCGGGCACCTGGGAGCCGCCCGGCGAGTCGGCGAACACGACCGGCCGCCCGCCCTGCGTCCGGGCAAGCGCGGGGAACTCCTCTCGCACGGTCCTGGGATCGAACGCGGACATCGGCCGATACCCTCCCGCAACCGATGGGGCGACGACAACCTCCGCGAGTCAGATGCGGTCCCAGCCCGCCGGGAGCGACGGAGGGGACCAGGCGGGGTCGGGCCGCCACCCGGTCCAGTCGCGGTCGAACGGCGGCCGGCCCTCGACCAGCAGGCGGAGCGCGGCCTCGCCGTCGGCCCGGAAGGCTTGCGCCTCCCCGGGCGTGAACAGCCCTCGCCGGACCGCGTCCTCGAGCTCGTTCTCGTCCTTCCACTCCCAGCAGGAGCGGTCCGGCGCGACCAGCAGGTCGAGGACGTGGTCGACGGAGTCGAACCCAACCGGCGTGCGCCGCAGCGGCGCCTGGAGGTTCACGTACCAGGTGAGCGGCCTCCAGCCCTCGTCCCAGAAGAGCATGACGGCGAACGCCCGCCCGGCGAACGCGAACGACAGCACCGCCCGCGCCGGCTCCGGCGTCCGGTCGTCGAGCGACCACTCGGCCTCGGGGAGCCTGAGCCACCGACCGTCTGACGCGCGGGGCGACTTCCACGAGGTCCCGGCGGGCACGAAGAGGCGCTGCTCGTCGTCTCGGTCCTGGACGACCGTGGCGGGGACGGCCGACCAGACGCGCCCGCGCCAGATCTCCCGCAGGGCGACGGAGTCGCCGGGCCGCCGACGCATCTCACCCGACGCGGGTCGCGAACACGAGCTCGGCCGTCTCCGACCACTCCCGTGCGCGGGCGCGGATCGCCCCGATCTCCGAGCGCATCCGCGCGGCCGCCGCCTCGTCCTTCATCCCCGCGAGGTTGATCTCGACGTTGGCGATCGCGCAGCCGACCGAGGCCGAGAGCTCGTGGACGGCCGAGAGCGCGTCCGAGGCCGCGTTGACGTTGCCGACGCGCACGCACTCCGCCGCGGCCTCCATCAGGTCGACGGCCCGCCGGGCGACCTCCAGCGGCGCCTCGGCCGCCTCGCGGTAGGCCTCGCGGATCGCGCGCGAGCGCTCGGCCCGCTGCTCGTCGGTCTCCTTCGGCAGCCCGAACGCGCCCATCACGCGATCGAACGCCGCCGTGTCGCGATCGGCCAGCGCCAGGAACTCCGCCCGGGCCCGGGACGCGGCGGTCGCGACCTCGCGCATCCGGTCCCACGTCTGCTCGTACCCGGACCGGCCGGCGGTCAGGTTGGACACCATCTCGACCAGGGCGGCGCCGGCGGCGCCGGAGACGGCGGCGACGGCGCCGCCCCCCGGCGTCGGGCGGTCGGAGGCCACGGCCTCGAGGAACTCCTCCAGCCGCTCGCCGCGGATTCCCGCGCCGGCGCTCACCAGACGCTCCAGGATCTGTCGATCTGCATCGAACCCCTCCAGTCGTAGCTCGGCGACGTCGGCCTCGGAGATCGCGGCCTGCGGCACGAGGCCCACGATCTCGGAGGCGAGGACCTCCATCCCCCGGCGGGCCGCCTCCGCGCGCACGGCGTCGAAGGCCTCTCGAAGGCCGGTGACCTCGTAGTCGACCAGGTTCATCGAGACCGTGACGCACCCGCGCTCGGGGACCGCGAACCCGATCGCGCGCACGGCCGGCAGGCCGCCGGAGGACTCGCGGACGCTCCGCGCGACCTCCTTGGCGGCGGCCTCGTCGGTTCCGGACAGGTACACGTTGAAGGCGATCAGCGGCTTGCGGGCGCCGACCGCGGTCGCGCCGGCCTTCCCGATCTCGTGCGGTCCGAAGTCGGGGAGCCGCTCGCCTCGCGCCACGGCCTCGCGGAGCCCCTCGTACTCGCCTTTGCGGACCTCGGCCAGGCTCCGGCGCTCCTCGGTGAACGCGGCCCGGTCGTAGCAGTAGACGGGCAGGTTCAGGGTCTCGGCGAGCTCGCGGGCGAACGACCGGGCGAGCTCGACGCACTCGTCCATCGTGATCCCGCGCACCGGCATGAACGGGATGACGTCGGCGGCCCCCATCCGCGGGTGACCGCCGCGGTGCTCGTCCATGTCGATCAGCCGGACGGCCGCGGCCGCTCCGGCGAGC
Source organism: Actinomycetota bacterium (assembly GCA_021325015.1). Lineage (GTDB taxonomy): Bacteria > Actinomycetota > UBA4738 > UBA4738 > HRBIN12 > JAJPHY01. The sequence goes on from JAJPHY010000082.1 coordinate 14,487, forward strand.
GCGCTCGCCCGGACCGCGTCGGGGGACCCGATGACGGTGGCGTCGAGCCGGTTGTGCTCGGGGTCCCACTGTCGGTAGACGACGCGGGCGCCCGGCACCTCCAGGGCGCGCAGGATCGCGTCGATCACGTCTCTGCGGCGTCCCTCGCTGAAGTTCGGCACGCACGCGACCAGCGGCTCCGGGCTCATCCGGGCCCCCTCCGCCCGGGCCCTCCTCGGTCGCAGCCCACCCGTCGTCCCATGTCCGAGACAGCCTATCGGCAGACGGGAAGGACCGGAGCCACCGCGCCGACCTGCGGAGATGCTCCGCCTTGACGGGCGTCCGGGGCCGGGAGTAATGTTCGACCCCCATCGAACACACGTTCGAGCCAGGAGGCGGTGTGCGGTGTCCAAGCGCTACGACGAGGAGGTCGAGGTCCGGGTCGAGCGGGACGCCGGGATGCCGGCGGCGTTCGTCTGGCGCGGCCGGCGCTACGAGGTCGCCGACGTGATCGGCCGCTGGCGGATCGAGGGCCGGTGGTGGGCCGACGGTCGCGACCGCGAGTACTGGCGGGTCGAGGCCCGCGGCGGTGCGGTCTGGGACCTGTACCACGACCGGTGCAACGGCCGCTGGCACCTGGAGCGGCTCTGGGACTGACGAACCCCCCAACCAGCTAGTCTGATACAGACTAGTTGCGGCTCGGCGTGGGCGGTGAGCCCCCCGGACCCGGCTCGGCCTATCATCCGGGCATGGACCCCGCCGCCCTGGCCGCCGGCTTCGTCCGCGAGCAGGTCCGGCCCCGTCTCGAGGAGTGGGAGGCCTCCGCGCGCTACCCGCGCGAGGCCGTCCGTGCCTCCGGCCTCACCGGTCTGTTCGCGCCGGCGGGGACGGGCGGCCTCGACCTCTCCTACCCCGACGGCATGGCGGTGTTCGAGGAGCTCGGGCGCGGCGACGCGGCGCTCGCGTTCTCGATCTCGATGCACAACGCCGTCGCCGCGGCCGTCACCCGCGCCGGCACCGGCGACCCGCTCGAGCGCTGGGGCGCGCGCCTGGTGCGCGGAGACGCGCTCGGCGGGTTCTCGCTCACCGAGCCGCACGCCGGCTCGGACGCCACGGCCATCACGACCAGGGCGACCGAGATGTCGGACGGCTGGCGCGTGACCGGCCGCAAGGCCTGGGTCTCGCTCGCCGGCGAGGCCGACCTGTTCCTGGTCGTCTGCAAGACCTCCGACGAGCCGGGCCACCGGGACATGGCGATGCTCGCGGTCGAGCGCGAGGGCGGCGGCGTGAGCTTCCCGGCGATCTACCGCAAGGCCCGCGCAGCCTTCCTGCCGATCGGCGAGATGGCCCTCGAGGACGCGCCGGCCCACCTGCTCGCCCCGCCGGGGCAGGGCCTCCGGGCTGCGCTCGGCGCGATCGACGTCGCGCGCTGCGACATCGCGGCGATCGCGAACGGCCTGCACGCCGAGGCGCTCGAGCACGCGCTCCGGTACGGCCGCGACCGAAAGGTGTTCGGGCGGCGCGTGATCGACCACCAGGGGATCCAGTGGGCGCTCGCCGACATCGAGACCGACCTCGTCGCCGGCCGGCTGCTCACGCGAGCGGCGGCAGAGCGGCTCGGAACGCCGGAGGGCCCGGTCGCGGTCGCTCACGCCAAGCGCTTCTGCCCCGACGCCGCGCTCCGCGCCGCCATCGTCTGCAGCGAGGTCCTCGGCGCGTACGGCTGGCTCGAGGACCACCCGCTCGCGCGCTTCATCGACCTTGCGAAGATGCTCCAGGTGGTCGACGGCACCACCGAGATCCAGCGCGTGGTGATCGCCCGCGACCTCCTGAAGCGCGCCGAGACGCTGTAGCCGGTCTCTCCGAGGCCGTATCCTTCCCCCGCAACGTTGAAAGGGATGTCGGCTCCATGACCGGTGACGACGGGAGCGAGGCCGACGCCAGGGCGGTGATCGACCGTCAACTGGCGCGTGCCGGTTGGACGCCCGAGCAGATCAGGCGTGAATACTCCACGCCGTCGGGTCCGGCCGACTATGTCTTGCTCGACGATGGTTCCCCCATCGCCGTCGTGGAGGCCAAGCGCGCTGCCAAGCAGGCCGAGCTCGGTCTCGATCAGGCGGCCCGCTACGCCGGCCATCTCTAGCAAGACCCTGTCTTGTTGAGGACGAACATTCACGGCCCGGCTTCTCATCGGGACCGAGACACCGCTCAAAGCATCCGGATGCGGCCGCGCTCGGGGATGCCGGCGACGAACGGGCGCTGGTGGTCGGCAGCCCAACGCCTGATCTCCACCCACCGCTTCACGACCGCCTCCACCCAGCCCACATCAACCAACCGAGGGCTGAGGTTGTTGTCGAAGAAGAAGGTCAAGCCGCACGGAGCTCCCGCTCGTATCGGACCGCCGCCTCCACCTGTTCGGGATCGAGTCCGAACCAGCGTGCGACGACTTCCGGCTCATCTCCGGCCGCGATCGGCTCGTAGAGCGCGGTGGTTGGAACGCCGGTATCGGCGATGTGTGGTGCGCCGAAGGCGATCTTCGGGTCGATGACCACGGAACCGTCCCTCCCCGCCGGCCACCAGCGGATCGCAAGTTGGGTCTCGAGGTCGTAGTCGATCTGCCGCAGGTAGCCCTCGACGGCCTCCGCGAACACCCATTGCCCGCGCTCGCTCAGACTGACGAGGCCCAGGAAGCCCCACTCGTCCTGGAGGCGGCCGAAGATGTGTCGGCCATCGGTTTCGAGGTGCTCCGTGGCGAGGGGGTGGTCGGTCTGGAAGATGTCCCTCGCTTCCTCTGCCGCGATCCGGATGTGCTTCAAGGGCACGCCCTCGTTGCGGAACCCCTTCACCACGAGGAGCTCGACGAGGTCGAGGAAGGTGACGGTTCGGAGCTCTGGGTCGATCCCTCGGCCCCCGGCCACGACCGGGACCGCGGACCGACGAGCTCCTCGGGCTAGGGGGTAGGAGTAGCCGACGAGCCAGCGCCGGAGGGTGGTCGAGGGCACGCCGAGCAGCCGCGCCGCTTCCGCGGGCATGTAGAGGCCGATGCCGAGCAGGTCCGTCCCGATCAGTGCGTCACGCTCCCTTCGGCCGAATCCTATCCGTCCCGACCGACGTGTCTGCGCAAGGCTGCCCCGTTCATGCGCGGAAGTCGTCCCCCAGGCACCCGGTCTCGGCGAGGCTCAGCCAGGCGCCCCCGCCGACGATGACGTGGTCGATCAGCTCGAGGCCGACCATCCGGGCCGCATCCCGGAGCTCCCGGGTGATGCTTAGATCTTGCTCGCTGGGGGAGGGGTCGCCGGAGGGGTGGTTGTGCGCGAGCGCGAACCGGACCCCGTCCATCGCGAGAACAGTGCCCAGGGTCTCCCGCTTCGGCAGCAAGGCTCGATCGACCGACCCCGCGCTAATCGGGAGGATCCGCAGCACCCGGGAGCCGCTGTCGAGCACGATGACGAGAAGCTCCTCACGGCGGCGCCCGGAGAGCCGCGGGAGCACCAGGTCCGCGATCTGGGAAGGGCGCCGGATCGATAGGCGCGGCTCCGAAGGCGCAAGGAACCGCCGGCACAGCTCAAAAGCTGCCACCAGCCCGGCGGCCTTCGAAGGCCCGATCCCAGGGGTGTTCGCCAGCTCCTCGGGGGTGAGCGACGCGAGCCCGTGGAGTCCGCCGTGCTGCTCCAGGAGCTCCTGGGCAAGATGCAGGGCGCTCCGGCCGTTCCGGCCGGTTCGGAGCAGGATCCCGAGGAGCTCGCGGTCGGCCAGGGCGGCAGGGCCGACCTCCCGGAGGCGCTCACGGGGTCGCTCACTCTGGGGGAGATCGACGATCCTGCCTGTCACGCTCCTCGCTCTCTGGGAGGCTTCGCTAGCCGAAAATCTGGCAGCGCGGGCACTTCCAGTCTGTCCCGCCGGGCCGGTCCGGGTGACGTTCGTTGTCGAGCTTCTCGCTCCCGCCGAAGTCGTGGTAGTTGTGGCATTCCTTCTCGAAAGCCGCCTTCGGTGAAGCGGCAGGGCTGAACATGAAGCGGCTGTATTTGGAACCGACGTGGTCCTTCAGCCGGCCGTTCAGGTTGTTGTCCGAGCGCCCAACGTAGTTGACGTAGAACGTGCCCTCGGTAGAGCGGGTGAGGGCGTAGTTCCCCGCCGAGGTGCGGGTGATCTGCCGATCGATCTCGGCGGTCGAGAGGGGGTAGGGCCCCTGCATCCCGAGCGAAGCCATCGCTTCACCTCCCGTGCGGAGACGTCTCGCCGATTGTGAACCGGGGGTCTGACATCCGAGTTGTTTCCCGGGCTTGACGAGCGCCGGCGGCGAGGGGTAGCTTTTGAACTCGAACATATGTTCGATGCAGATGGCGGCCTCCTCCTCCTTCGTGCACCTGGACGTCCGGTCCTTCTTCTCCCTGAAGGACGGGGCGTTCTCGCCCGAGGACCTCGCGCGGCGGGCGGCCGAGCTGGGGATGCCGGCGGTGGCGCTCACCGACCGCGACGGCCTGTACGGGGCGGCGCGGTTCGCCGCCGCGTGCGAGCGCCACGGCGTGAAGCCGATCCTCGGCGCCTCCCTCACGCTGCGGGCGGCCGGTGGGTGGTCGGAACGGGACGGAGGGAGGGCCGGGCGGAGCGGGGTCTCTGAGGCGAGCGGAGCGAGCCGAAGGAGCGAAGCGCACCCCGCGGAGCCCGGCCCTCCCTCCTCCCACGTGATCCTGCTCGCCCGGGACGAGCGGGGGTACGCGAACCTCTGCCGGCTGATCACCGACGCCCACACCACCGGCGAGCGGGGCGACCCCTCGATCACCCCCGAGCAGGTCTGCGCCCACGCGGCCGAGCTGATCTGTCTGCTCGGGCCCGGCTCGCTGCCGGGCGCGCTCGCCGTCGCCGGGCGACCGACCGCCGCCCGGCGCGCGATCGACCCGTACCGGGAGGCGTTCGGCGAGCGGCTGTACGTCGCCGTCCAGAACCGGCTCGAGCCGTACTCGGCCGCCGAGGTCCGGGCGATGCTCCGCCTGGCCGAGCGCGCCGACGCCCGCGCGGTGGCCACCAACGCCGTCCGCTACCTGGTGCCGGAGGACGCGTTCCTCGCCGACGCGCTCGAGTGCATGCGCGAGCTCGTGCCGATCAACCGCCACAACGTCTCGCGCGTGAACGCGGAGGGCTGGCTGAAGCCCGCTCGCGAGATGCGGGCGCTGTTCGCCGAGCGCCGCGACCTCGTCACCGCGACGATGGAGATCGCCGAGGCCTGCACCTTCGACCTCGGGCTCCGTCGAGTCCACTTCCCCGATTTCCCGACGCCGGCCGGACGGAGCGCCGCCGCCGTCCTTGCCGAGCGGTGCCGCCGGGGCCTCGAGCGCCGGGGGATGAAGCCCGCCCGCGAGGTGGTAGACCGTCTCGAGCACGAGCTCGCGCTCATCCGGCGGATGGGGTACGCGGCCTACTTCCTCACGGTCGCCGACATCGTCGCCGACATCCGGGCGATGGGGATCCGCTGCGCGTGCCGGGGGAGCGCGGCCGGCTCGCTCGTCTGCTACCTCACCGGCATCTCCGACGTCGACCCGATCCGCCACGACCTGGTGTTCGAGCGGTTCCTGAACCCGATGCGTGACGAGCTCCCCGA
>JAJPHY010000088.1 GCA_021325015.1 Actinomycetota bacterium
GCCGCCGATCTGGGCCACCCGGGCCCGGCAAGCGGAGGCCGCGGGGCGGGTCAGGCTGAGGCGGGTCAGGCTGAGGCGGGTCGCGCTCTTGGTCGCGGCGGTCGTGGCCGTCGTCGCGATCGCCCTCGTCGGGATCCGCGTGTACGTCGACCGCCAGTGGTACGTCGGGGTGGCGAACGGGCACGTCGCGGTCTACCGGGGCATCCCGGCCGAGATCGCGGGCTTCCAGCTCCATCACGTCGTGGTCGAGACCACCATCCCGGCCTCGCAAGCCGAGGCGCTCGCCCTGTATCGGGACCTCGAGCAGGGCATCACGGCCGACGATCGGGCGGCCGCCGATGCCATCGTCGAGCAGATCCGCCGCGACGTCGCCGCCCGGGGCGGGTCGTCGCCGTGAGTCGCGCGATCCGGACCGAGACGAGGCCGGGGCACGGCACCGCCCTGGCGCTCACCCTGCTCGCGCTCGTGCTCTCGGTGGGCGCGTACACCCTGGTCGGGCTGGGGAAGAAGGGGCACGTCCCCGTCGACCTGGCCCTGTATGGCTCGATCTTCGCCGTGGGCTACCTGGGCGCCCACCTGCTGATCCGCCGACTGGCGCCGCACGCCGATCCCGCGCTGTTCCCCGCGGCGGCGGTGCTCACGGGCCTCGGCTTCTCGATGATCTTCCGGCTCTCCGGCGGCCTGGCCGCCGAGCAGGCGACCTGGATCGTCGTCGGATTGCTCGCGTTCGCCGGTACGCTCGTCGTCGTCCGGGATCACCGGCAGCTCGACGCCTACACGTACACGATCGGGTTCCTCGGGCTTGCTCTCCTGCTCCTGCCGATCGTCCCGGGGATCGGCCGAACCATCAACGGGGCGCGGCTCTGGGTGCGGATCGGACCGGTCGGGTTCCAGCCGTCGGAGGTCGGGAAGGTGCTCATCGTGGTCTTCCTCGCCTCGTACCTGGCCGCCAAGCGCGAGCTCCTGGCCGTCGCCGCCGGACGCCTCGGCCCGTTGCGGCTCCCGCCGCTCAAGCACCTCGCGCCCGTCCTCTTTGCCTGGGCCGCCTCCCTCGCCGTCCTGTTCCTCCAGAAGGACCTCGGCGCCTCGCTGCTCTACTTCGCGATCTTCGTCGTGACGCTCTGGGTGGCGACGGGGCGCGCCGCCTACCTCGTGATCGGGCTCGCGTTGTTCGCGCTCGGGGCATGGATCGGGTACCAGATGTTCGCGCACGTGCAGCTCCGAGTCGACATCTGGCTCCACGCCCTCGCCCCGAGCAAGGTGTTCGACCAGGGGTACGGACAGGTCGCGCAGGCGCAGTTCGGCTTGGCGACCGGCGGCCTGGTGGGTGCCGGGCTCGGACGCGGCTCGCCGTGGCTGATCCCGTTCGCCTCGACCGACTTCATCTTCGCCGCGATCGGCGAGGAGCTCGGGCTGCTCGGCACGACGGCGGTCCTGCTGTTGTTCGTGGTCTTGGTGGGCAAGGGCCTGAAGACCGCGCTCGAGGCCGCCGACGCGTTCGGAAAGCTTCTGGCGACCGGCCTGGCCGCGAGCCTCGGGCTCCAGGCGTTCGTGATCGTCGGCGGGGTGACGCGTCTGATCCCGCTGACCGGCGTCACGCTGCCGTTCGTTTCCTACGGCGGCTCGAGCCTGGTCTCGAACTTCGTGCTGCTCGGCCTGCTCGTGCGGATCTCCTCGGGCCCGGCGCATCGGGCGGGCGACGCCCGGATCCGGTCGGGTCTTCGGGCCCAAGCGGCCGAGGGGGGCTGAGGTGGATCGCCAGATCCGCCGGCTCGGGCTCGCTCTGCTGGTCCTGTTCCTCCTGCTGTTCGCGCAGGTGAACTACCTGCAGGTCTTCGCCTCGCAGCGCTTGGCCGACAACCCGGCGAACGCGACCCGGCAGCTCATCGCCGAGTACGAGGTCGACCGGGGCTCGATCCTCGCCGCCGACGGCAGGACCGTCCTGGCTACCAGTCGGCGGAGCCCCGGGGCGCTCCGGTACCAGCGGCGGTACCCGCAGGGGCCGCTCTACGCCGGCATCACCGGCTACTACTCGGTGATCTACGGTCGCAGCGGACTGGAGCAAGCGTTCAACTCGTACCTGAACGGGAGCGCGCCCGAGCTGCTGCCGCAGACGCTCGCCGACCAGATCCTCGGCCGCCCCAAGCGCGGGGCGAGCGTCATCACGACGATCGAGCCCGCGCTCCAGAAGGCGGCCGCCCAGGCTCTGGGCAGCCAGCCGGGCGCGGTCGTGGCGCTCGACCCTCGGACCGGCAACGTCCTCGCGCTCTTCGCGAACCCCACCTACGACCCGAACCTCCTCGCCTCCCAAGACCCCCGGGAGGTCCGACGGGCGTGGAGTCGGCTCATCAACGACCCGGACAAGCCGCTCCTCTCGCGCGCCTACCAGGAGCTGTACCCGCCGGGCTCGACGTTCAAGCTCGTGACCGCCGCGGCCGCCCTGCAGAACGGCTACACGCCCGACAGCCTCTGGCCCAACCCGCCCGTACTGCAGCTTCCCCAGACCACGCACGTGCTCGAGAACTTCGGCGGAGAGCACTGTCTGGGCGGCGCCCCGAAGATCACGACGGCCCAGGCGCTCACGGTCTCCTGCAACGTGGTGTTCGGCGAGATCGGGCTCGCGCTCGGCGCCGACGCGCTCGCGTCGCAGGCGCGCGCGTTCGGGTTCGCGCCCGACGCCGCGAGCGGGGACGTGCCGTTCGCGCTGCCCTTTCAGGAGGGCGTGTTTCCCGACCCGTCGTACTTCACCCGGCGCCTCCCGGCCGTCGCGCTGTCGGCGATCGGACAGGACAACGTGGCCGCCAACCCGCTGCAGATGGCGCTCGTCGCCGCGGCGATCGCGAACGGCGGCGTGGAGATGGCGCCCCGCCTGGTGACCGAGGTTCGGGACCCGAGCGGCCGGGTGATCCAGCGGTTCCCCCCGCGGGAGTTCGGGATCCCGATCTCGCCGCAGACGGCCGCCGAGCTCACCCGGATGATGGTGAGCGTCGTGCAGAGCGGTACGGGGACCGCCGCCCAGATCCCCGGCGTGACCGTGGCGGGGAAGACCGGGACCGCCCAGCACGGCGTGGGGCGGCCCCCCCACGCCTGGTTCGTGAGCTTCGCGCCGGCCGAGAACCCACAGGTGGTCGTGGCGGTCATCGTCCTCGACGGGGGTAGCCTGGGGAGCGACGCCACCGGCGGCCGGGTGGCGGCGCCGATCGCGAAGGCGGTCATGGAGGCCGCCCTCGGCGGCTAGGACGGGAGCGAGCCGGATGACCGACGGACAGGACGGGACCACACAGCGGGCGCTCCTCGCCGGCCGCTACCGGGTGGAGGAGGAGCTCGGTCGGGGCGGCATGGCGAAGGTCTTCCGCGGGACCGACACGGTGCTCGGGCGCCCGGTGGCGATCAAGATCCTGGCTCCACAGTTCGCCGACGACGCGAACTTCGTCACCCGGTTCCGCCGCGAGGCGCAGGCGGCCGCTCGCCTGAACAACCCCCATGTCGTGGGTGTCTACGACACCGGCTCGGACGACGGCGTCCACTACATCGTCATGGAGTACGTGGACGCCAAGACCCTCGCCGACTACCTGGCCGGCGGCGGTCGGATCATGCCCGAGCGCGCGGTCGAGCTCGCCGAGTCGGTGTGCGAGGCGCTCGCCGTCGCGCACGCGGCCGGGATCGTGCACCGCGACATCAAGCCGGCCAACATCATGGTCTCGCGCGACGGCCGCGTGAAGGTGACGGACTTCGGGATCGCGCGCCTCACCACCTCCGCCGATACCGTCGCCCAGACGGCGGCGGTGCTCGGCACCGCCTCGTACCTCTCCCCCGAGCAGGCGCAGGGCCAGCCGGTCGACCGGCGGAGCGACCTGTACTCGCTCGGCGCCGTGATGTACGAGATGGTGACCGGGCGGCCGCCGTTCACCGGCGAGAGCGCCGTCGCCGTGGCCTCCAAGCACGTGCTCGAGCAGCCCGACCCGCCCTCCACGCTGAACCCCGACGTCTCGCCCGAGCTCGACGCCGTGATCATGAAGGCGCTCGCCAAGAACCCGGCCAACCGGTACCAGAGCGCGGAGGAGATGCGCGAGGATCTCGAGCGCGTTCGAACCGGCCGGCCGGTCGAGGCGACCCCGCTCCTCCCCGAGGAGGCGACCACCAAGGTGATCTCCCGCCCGGAGCGGACGGCGGTGCTCCCACGGGCCGAGGCCCCCGGGGGCAGGGACGGTCGGCGCTGGATCGGGGTCGTCGTGGCGATCCTCATCCTCGCGGTGCTCGGAGGCGGCGCCTACCTGCTCGCGAGCGCCCTCCTCAAGGGGAACGACAGGCCCGTGCAGGTACGGGTCCCGAACGTCATCGGGTTCACCCAGGGCGCGGCCGAGAGCGCGATCCGGGCGGCCGGCCTCAAGCCGGTCGTGAGAACGCGGGTCACGTCCAACCCTGCCGACTACGGGAACGTCATCGACCAGATCCCCGCCGGGGACGCCCTCGTGCGCCGGGGCGACACCGTGACGATCACGGTCGGAAAGGCGCCCAAGCAGGTGGACGTGCCCGACCTCACCGGGATGACGCAGGACGAGGCCAGGGCGGCGCTCGAGGCCCGCGGGCTGAACCTCGGCAACGTGACCACGGCGCCGAGCCCGCAGCTCACGGGAACCGTGATCGATCAGAACCCCGCTCCGGGCACGCCTGTGAGCAAGGGGAGCTCCGTCGACATCGTCCTGTCGGAGGGACCACAACCGATCACGGTCCCGGACGAGGTGTGCCAGAGCCTCGGCCACGCGCAATCGGAGCTCGAGAAGATGGGCTTCACGGTCGTGATCTCCGACACGCAGGTCCAGTTCAACCCGGACTGTCCCGAGCTCAACCACGTCGCGGCCCAGGAACCGGCTGGGGGGACGCCGGCCCACAAGGGCGACACCGTGACGCTGATCCCCACGACGAACGTCTCGCCCACCCCCACTCCGAGCCCCTCGCCGAGCCCCACGCCGAGCCCCTCACCGAGCGACCTGAAGGCCACCAAGCCGTGACCATGTGGTTCGCGACCGAGGAGTGGACGCCCGAGGAGCGGGCGAGGCTCGAACCGTACTTCACGAACCTCGACGGGCCGGTCTTCGCGCTCGTGAACCTCCCCGAGGTGGTGAAGGGAGCGCTGTTCGCTCGCTACTCACGAACCTCCAAGTCGCTCCGGCGCCTGTTCCTCGACGAGTTCGCAAAGGACGTCGAGGCGACCGGTGCCCCCTCGCCGGCCCCGGTCGGGCTCGAGCGCGCCGAGCGCCTGTACGACAACGTGTTCTTCGAGTACGGCGACGACTCGGTCGCGCAGCTCGGGGGCGTGCACCTGGCGTGCGAGCAGGCGTCCCAGCTCCTCGCCAAGGCGATCGAGTGGGGACGCCTCGCCGCCTACCTCGAGCAGTCGACCCGGTACCTGCGCTACGACGACCGGCCGGGCGGGCGCTGGCGCCTCACCGTTCCACCCGAGATCGAGGGCACGCCGGCCGGGCGCGAGTACCTGGCCTTCGCGGATCGGACGTTCGCAGCGTACGGGAGGATGTTCCAGCCCGTCTACGACCTGTTCGCCGAGCGCTTCCCGAAGGACCCCGGGGATTCGGACTTCGTCTACCGATCGACGATCACGGCCAAGACGTGCGACACGCTCCGCGTGTTGCTGCCGGCCGGCACGCGCTCGAACCTCGGCGTGTACGCCGACGGCCAGGCGTTCGAGGGGATGCTGCTGCGGATGCGCGCGCACCCGCTCGCCGAGGTGCGCGAGTACGCGGACCTCATGCTCGCCGAGCTCCGCAAGGTGATCCCCTCGTTCCTGAAGCGCGTCGACCTGCCCGACCGGGGCGTCGCCTGGTCGGAGTACCTTCGCGAGACGCGGGAGCGGGTCGGCCGGGTGGCCGCCCGTTGCACGGCCGGGATCGACCCCGAGCCCCGGGAGGAGGTCACGCTGGTCGACTTCGACCCGGACGGCGAGGAGAAGGTCGTGGCGGCCGCCCTGTACGCCTCGACCGACCTGCCCGACGACCAACTGCGCGCGATCGCGCGCTCGATGAGCCAGACCGAACGCGAGGCCGTTCTCACCGCCTACGTCGGCCAGCGGGGCAACCGCCGCCACAAGCCGGGGCGTGCGTTCGAGCGCACCGCGTACCGGTTCGACGTGCTCTGCGACTTCGGGGCGTTCCGCGACCTCCAGCGCCACCGCCCGCTGACGCTCGAGTGGCAGACGCTCGGCCCGCGGCATGGGTACGAGACCCCGGAGCAGATCGCCGCGGCGGGGCTCGAGGCGGACTGGCACCGCGTGATGGAGGACTCGGCCACGGCCTGGGCGCGCCTGGCAGATGAGGCGGGCCGCGACGTCGCGCAGTACGCGATCTCGATGGCCTACCGCATCCGCTTCGTCATGCAGATGAACGCCCGGGAGGCGATGCACCTGATCGAGCTTCGGAGCTCGCCGCAGGGTCACCCGACCTACCGACGCATCGCGCACCGGATGCACGAGCTCATCGCCGAGGAGGCGGGGCACCGGGCCATCGCCGCCGCGATGCGCTTCGTCGACCGCTCCGACGTGGACCTGGAGCGCCTGGAGGCGGAGCGGAGGGCCGCCGCGCGGCGGGCGACGCGAACCCCCTCCTGAGCGTCCCGCGCCGCCGAACCGACGCCCGCCTGGGACGAGGCGCTCGCCGGTCCCCGCGTTCGCCCCACCGCACCCGGCCGTCCCCGCCGTGGCGAGGGCCCGGGTTTCGGGTACCCTTGCTCCTCCATGGACCGCCAGGCGACCTTCCTGCTCGCTCTGGGCCTGCTCGGCGCCGCCGCGGCGTTCGTGTCCGCGAGCGGCTGGATCCTGTTCGTCCGCGATCGGCGCACCGCACGCTCCGCATCCGTCTCCACGCATCATCGCGAGGTCGTCGAGGAGCGCTGAGTGCTCGAGCTCCTCGACCTCCGTTCGCGGAGGGAGCGGCTCGAGCCCCGACACCTCGAGACCTCTCCCCCGTCCGCCGGGACTCCCGGCCTCCCTCGCACGCCCGAGGTGGCCCGATGAACGCCGTGCCCCGAGCGGAGCTTCGCGACCTCGATCCCTACCAGTCCCCCCAGCCGCCGGTCAGCGTCCGCCTGAACACGAACGAGTCCCCCCACGCCCCGTCCGATGCTTTCCGGGAGGAGCTGGCGGACGCCGCCCGGCGGGTCGCGCTCAACCGATACCCGGACCGCGAGGCCGAGGCGCTTCGCGAGGCGCTGGCCCGTCATACCGGGCACCCCGTCGAGGGGATCTGGGCCGCCAACGGCTCCAACGAGGTGATCGAGCAGCTGCTGCTCGCGCACGGCGGCCCCGGCCGGACCGTCGTCGTGTTCGAGCCGACCTACGCGCTGCACCGCCGCCTGTCCTGGATCGCCCACAGCCCGGTCGACTCGGTCCCGCTGAGCGAGCCGTGGAGGATCGGATCCGAGCACGTCGAGCGGGCGCTCGCCGCCGACCCCCGCGTCGTGTTCGTCTGCTCGCCCAACAACCCGACCGGGAACGCGCAGCCGGTCACGGTGGTGCAGCGGCTCGCGAGCGCGAGCGAGGCGCTCGTCGTCGTGGACGAGGCCTACATCGAGTTCGGCGGTGAGAGCGCGCTCCCCCTGGTCCGCGAGCACCCGAACGTCGTCGTCGTCCGGACGTTCTCCAAGGCCTTCGGCCTGGCCGGCGCGCGCATCGGCTACTGCCTGGCGGCGCCCGAGGTCGTCGAGGATCTGCGACGGGTTCGCCTGCCCTACCACCTGTCGGCGCTCACCCAGGCGGCCGGGCTGGTCGCGCTCCGCCATGCCGACGAGGCGGGCGCCATCCTCACGGAGATCCGGGCACAGCGCAACCGCCTCGTGGCGGAGATCCGCGCCATGGGGGCGGAGACCTTCGCCTCCGAGGCCAACTTCGTCCTGTTCCGGCCGCCCAAGCCCGCGCCGGAGGTCTGGCGCGGGCTGCTCGAACGCGGGGTCCTGGTCCGCGACATGACCGAGGCCGTGCCGGGCTGCCTCCGCGTCACGGCGGGAACCCGCGCCGAAGTCGATCGCTTCCTGGAGGCCCTGGCGGAGGTGCTGCGATGAGACCGGGGGATGCGGCGATGAGACCCGGCACGGATGCGTTTGCGGGCCCGCGAGAGGCCACCGTCGAGCGCGCGACCCGCGAGACGCGCGTCCGCGTCGAGCTCCGGCTCGACGGGTCCGGCTCGGCGCGGGCGGACACCGGCCTTCCGTTTTTCGACCACATGCTGAGCCAGCTCGGCACCCACGCGGGCTTCGACCTGGTGGTCGAGGCAAGGGGGGATCTCGAGGTCGACGGCCACCACACGGTGGAGGACGTCGGGCTCGCCCTCGGACAGGCGCTCGCGCAAGCGCTCGCGGATCGCGCGGGGATCCGCCGGTTCGCCTCGATCACGGTGCCGCTCGACGAGGCGGCCGTCGAGGTCGCGCTCGACCTTTCGGGTCGCCCGTTCGTGCTGCACGAGGTGGAGGTGCCGGCGGAGACGATCGGCAGCTACGACCCCGGGCTCACCGAGGACTTCGTCCGCGCGTTCGCGACCGCCGGAGGGCTCACCGTGCACGTGCGGCTGCTGCGCGGTCGCTCGCCCCACCACGTCGTCGAGGCGGAGTTCAAGGCGCTCGCGGTCGCCCTCGGCCGGGCCGTCGAGCGGACGGGGAGAGCGGGGCCGCCCTCGACCAAGGGGACGCTGTGAGGGTCGCGGTCCTCGACTACGGCATGGGCAATCTCCGCTCGGTCGCGAGGGCGATCGAGCGCGTCGGGGGGTCGCCCGAGATCTCGAGCGACGCCGACCAGGTGAGCCGGGCCGACGCGCTCGTCGTTCCCGGGGTGGGGAACTTCGGCGCCTGCGTTCGAAACCTGGAGCGCCGAGGCCTCGCGGAGTGCGTCCGGCGGGCGGCGGAGGGCGGGCGGCCGGTGCTCGCGATCTGCGTCGGGATGCAGCTCCTGTTCGAGTCCAGCGACGAGGACCGGGCTCCCGGGCTCGGGCTGCTCCCCGGCACCGTCCGGCGGCTTCCGGCCGAGGTCAAGGTGCCGCACATGGGCTGGAACACCGTGCGCTGGACCGGACGGCACCCGCTGGTCGAGGGCATCCCGAGCGGAACCCGCTTCTACTTCGTCCACTCCTATGCCCCCGACGTCTCGGCCGCCCTCACCGTGGGCGTGACCGAGCACGGACGCCCCTTCTCCGCCGCGGTGGCTCACGGGTCGGTCTTCGGAACGCAGTTCCATCCGGAGAAGTCCGGGGATGCCGGCCTGGTGATCTACGAGCGGTTCGTGAGGGAGGCGGCGGCGTGATCGTGATCCCCGCGATCGACCTCCGAGGCGGCCGCTGCGTTCGTCTGTTCCGAGGCGACCCCACGGCGGAGACCGTCTACGACGCCGACCCGGTGGCGGTCGCCCGCGGCTTCGAGGCCGAGGGCGCTCGCCGCCTCCACGTCGTGGATCTGGACGCAGCGCTCGGCTCGGGGTCCAACCGCGACGTGGTGGTCGCCATCTGCCGGAACGTCGCGATCCCCGTGCAGCTCGGAGGGGGGATTCGGTCGGTGGAGTCGGTCCAGCGGGCGCTCGCCGACGGCGCCGAGCGCGCCATCCTGGGCACGGGGGCGATCCTGGATCCGGGGCTCGTGGCAGATGCGGTCCGGCGGTTCGGCGACCGGATCGCCGTCGCCGTTGATGTCCGGGGTCACGAGCTCGCGCTCCGCGGGTGGCGCGACCGCGGGCCGCGGGTGGAGGAGGCGATCCGCACGCTGTGCGACGCGGGAGCTCCGCGGCTCGTGGTCACGTCGGTGCAGCGCGACGGGACGATGGACGGCCCGGACCTCTCGCTGTACGAGCGGGTCCTCGCGATGACCGACCTGCCGGTGATCGCGAGCGGCGGGGTCCGCAAGGCGGAGGACGTCCGCGCCCTTCGCGACCTCGGGCTGGAGGGGGTCGTGGTGGGCAAGGCGCTGTACGCGGGGACCCTGCGCCTGTCGGAGGTGGTTCGGGGGTGAGCCGCGTGAGCAGCGCCTCGACGCGGTGCGCCGGGACGGAGGCCTGGCGATGACCCTCGCTAAGCGCATCGTGCCGTGTCTGGACGTCGACGCCGGCCGCGTCGTCAAGGGCACGCGCTTCACCGACCTTCGCGACGCGGGCGACCCGGCCGAGCTCGCGGCCCGCTACGACGCCGAGGGCGCGGACGAGCTCGTCTTCCTGGATATCACGGCCACCCTCGAGGGTCGCCGGGCGACGCTCGACGTCGTCGCGCGAACCGCCGATCGGGTATTCATCCCCCTCACGGTCGGCGGCGGCGTCCGGAGCGCGGAGGACGTCCGCGAGCTCCTGCGGGCGGGAGCCGACAAGGTCTGCCTGAACAGCGCCGCCGTTCGCGACCCCGGGCTGCTGTCCAGCTGCGCCGATCGCTTCGGATCGCAGTGCGTCGTGCTGGCCATCGACGCAAAGCGTCGTGCCACCGGGGGGTGGGAGGTCTGGGTCGATGCCGGACGCACCCCGACGGGCCTCGACGCCGTGGCCTGGGCGGACGAGGCGACCGTCCGGCGGGGGGCAGGAGAGGTGCTGCTGACCTCCATGGACCGTGACGGGACGGGCGACGGCTACGACCTCGAGCTCCTGGCGGCGGTGACCCGCGCCGTGCCGGTTCCCGTCGTTGCGAGCGGCGGGGCGGGAACCCTCGACGACTTCGCGCTGGCCATCCTCCAGGGAGGAGCCGACGCGGTGCTGGCCGCCTCGAGGCTCCACTCGGGCGCGCTCTCGATCCGGAAGGTCAAGGACCACCTCGCCGGCCTGGGGATCCCGGTGCGGCGATGAGGGAGCGACTCGATCTCGATGCGCTCGCGTTCGACGACCGCGGACTGATCCCGGCCGTCGTGCAGGACGCCGGGACCGAGGAGGTCCTGATGGTCGCGTGGATGAGCCGGGAGTCCCTCGAGCGCACGCTGGAGGAGGGCCGGACCGTCTTCTGGAGTCGCTCTCGCGAACGGCTCTGGCGAAAGGGCGAGACCAGCGGACACGTCCAGCACGTCGAGGAGGTTCGCGTCGATTGCGACGCCGACGCGCTGCTGGTGCGCGTCCACCAGGTCGGCGCCGCCTGCCACACGGGCAAGCGGTCCTGCTTTCACCGGAGGGTGTAGATGCTGAGGCTCGTGATCCCCAAGGGTTCCCTCGAGGAGCAGACGCTCCGCCTGTTCGAGTCCGCGGACCTCCACGTTCGTCGGGGGTCGAGTCGCGACTACCACGGCCGGATCGACGACGAGCGCATCGATCGCGTGTCGCTCCTGCGCCCTCAGGAGATCCCGACGTACGTGGCCGACGGCCTGTTCGACCTCGGCATCACGGGCCAGGACTGGGTTGCCGAGACCGGAGCGGACGTCGAGGTGCTCACCTCGCTCGCCTACGCGAAGAGCGGCACCGGGCACGGGACCCGCATCGTCCTCGCCGTGCCGGCCGACCATCCGGCGACCGGCGCCAAGGAGATCCCGCCGGGCACGAGGATCTCGACCGAGTTCCTCAACCTCACTAGGCGGTACTTCCAGGATCTCGGGATCGACGTGCGGGTGGTCTGGTCCTACGGGGCCACCGAGGCCAAGGTGCCCGAGATCGTCGACGCGATCGTCGACATCACCGAGACCGGCAGCACGCTCCGCGCCCACGGCATGAAGATCATCGAAACCCTGATGACCTCCGAGCCGGTGCTGATCGCGAATCGCGAGGCCGTGGCCGACCCGCTCAAGCGCCGCGCGATGCAGGACGTGACCACCCTGCTCCTCGGCGCCCTGCGCGCCGAGGGACGGGTGCTGATCAAGCTGAACGTCGGGGGTGAGCGGCTCGCCCAGGTTCTCGAGGTCCTTCCGGCCATGAAATCGCCGACGGTGTCCGAGCTCTCCGAGGGCGGGTACGCGGTGGAGACCGTGGTCGACAAGACGCAGGTCAACCGGCTCATCCCCCTGCTCAAGGCCCACGGGGCGACCGACATCCTCGAGCTGCCGATCTCCAAGATCGTCCCCTGACCAGGGGTCCAGCCCGGGGGCTTGACACGCGCGGGGTCCCTCGGCAGACTTCGCCACGTGTTTGAGCGACGGTTCAACTTCCTGACCGTCCCGCCGGTCGGCGTACCCGGAGCCTAGGGCGCCGGGCCGGGCCGGCCCGCCACGCGCCCGCCGCCACCTCGCGACATCCCACGCGGGCTCGCGCGTTCGCGCGACCGATCCTCGACCGTGGAAGGAGACCCATGACCACCGCGCTCGACGACCGCATCCGCAACGAAGCGGAAAGCCTGGAACGATCCTGGAGCACCCACCCGCGGTGGTGGGGCATCCGCCGTCCCTACCGGGGGCAGGAGGTGATCCGCCTCCGCGGCTCCTTCGCGGTCGAGCACACGATCGCCCGTCTCGGCGCCGAACGTCTGTGGTCGCTGCTGTCCGATCGGCCCGCCGTTCTCGCCCTCGGGGCCATGACTGGAGGGCAGGCGGTGGAGATGGTGAAGGCGGGCCTCGAGGCCGTCTACGTCTCGGGCTGGCAGGTGGCCGCCGACGCGAACCTGGCCGGCCAGACCTACCCCGACCAGTCGCTCTACCCGGCGAACAGCGCGCCGGCCCTCGTCCACCGGATCGTGAGCGCGCTCCGGCGTGCCGACCAGATCGCCTGGTCCGGCGGCGACGACGGCACCTGGTGGATGGCCCCGGTGGTCGCCGACGCCGAGGCCGGGTTCGGGGGCCCGCTGAACGCGTTCGAGCTGATGAAGGCGATGATCGAGGCCGGGGCCGCCGGGGTCCACTTCGAGGATCAGCTCGCGTCCGAGAAGAAGTGCGGCCACCTTGGCGGCAAGGTCCTCGTCCCGACGGGGCAGTTCCTCGCGACGCTCACCGCCGCGCGCCTGGCCGCCGACGTGCTCGGCGTCCCGACGGTGCTCGTCGCGCGGACCGACGCCGAGTCGGCCACTCTGCTCACGAGCGACGCCGATCCCCGCGACCGACCGTTCCTCACCGGCGAGCGGACCCCCGAGGGGTTCTTCCGGGTCCGGAACGGGGTGGAGGCCGCCATCGCCCGAGGGCGCGCCTACGCCCCGTTGGCCGACGTCCTGTGGTGCGAGACCTCGCGACCGGACCTCGGCGAGGCACGGGCGTTCGCCCAGGGCATCCACGAGACGTTCCCGGGCAAGCTCCTCGCGTACAACTGCTCCCCCTCCTTCAACTGGAGGAGGAACCTGGATGAGCGGACGATCGCTCGGTTTTCCGAGGAGCTCGCGGAGATGGGCTACCGGTTCCAATTCGTCACGCTCGCCGGCTTCCACGCGTTGAACGCGTCGATGTTCGAGCTCGCGCACGCCTACGCTCGCGAGGGGATGCCCGCGTATGTCCGTCTCCAGGAGCGCGAGCTCGAGCTGGCCCCGCTCGGCTACACGGCGGTCAGGCACCAGACCGAGGTGGGGACCGGATACTTCGACCTCGTCTCCGAGGTGGTGAGCGGGGGCCGATCCTCCACCCTCGCGCTCGGCGGGTCGACCGAGACCGAGCAGTTCCGGGAGTCGACCGAGACCGAGCAGTGCCGGGAGTCGGCCGAGAGTGCCGCCGTCGACGGGACTGCGGGGGAGGGCCGGTCGGCGGGGTCCTTCGCTCGGTAGAGTCCAGGGGATGTTGAAGGGAGCCATCGCCGCCGTCGTCACGCCCCTCACGGACGGAGGGGCTTCGCTCGACGAGGAGGCCTTCCCGCCGCTCGTCTCGTTGCTCGCCGAGGGCGGGCTCGACGGGGTCCTCGCGCTCGGAACCACCGGCGAGGGCATCATGTTCTCGGTCGCCGAGCGCCGCCGGGCGGCGGAGCTGTTCCTCGCGGCGCGGCCGACCGGGTTCGACGTCGCCGTGCACTGCGGAGCCCAGACCACGATCGACACGGCCGCCCTGTCCGCCCACGCGGCCGAGATCGGCGCCGACGCGGTCGCCGTCATCGCCCCTCCCTACTTCGCCTTCGACGACCGGGGGCTGGTCCACCACTTCGTCGAGGCGGCGCGCGCCTGCGCTCCGCTGCCGTTTTACGTCTACGAGTTTGCCGCGCGGAGCGGGTACGCGATCTCCGTCGACGTCATCGCGCGAATTCGAGACCAGGCGACCAACCTCGTGGGGCTCAAAGTCTCCGATACGCCCTTCGAGGCCGTCCGACCGTATCTCCTCGACGGGCTCGACGTGTTCATCGGCAACGAACCGCTCGCGCTCGAGGGGATGGCGAGCGGGGCGGTCGGCTCGGTGAGCGGACTCGCGAGCGCGTTCCCCGAGATCGTGGCGGCCCTCGTTCACGAGCGGAGCCAAACGGCGCACGAGCAGGTCTGCCTCCTGCGCGATCGGCTCGCGACGGTGCCGTTCCAGGCCGCCCTGAAAGCCGTGCTCGCCGAACGCGGGATCCCGATCAAGGAGCACGTTCGCGCGCCGCTCCGGTCCCTCGACGCCGCCGAGCGCGTGGCCGTGCTCGAGGCCGCGCGGGCGGTCGGTACCCCTCCGGACTGAACCCCACCGCCGCGGCCGAACCGATCCGGCGGCCTCGATCCTCAGAGCAGATCGAGCACCTCGGAGATCGACGCGATTCGCGGCCCGGTCCAGTCCTCGGCCTCGGGCCGATTGAGCGCCGCCGCGTCCACCGCGGGGTCCAGCACGAGCACGGCCGTCATCCCGACCGCCGATGCGCCCGAAAGCTCGCGGTAGCTGCCGTCCCCGACGTAGAGGCAGCGCTCCGGACGGACGCCGAGCCGGTCGCACGCGAGCAGGTAGATGCCCGGCTCCGGCTTTCGCAGGCCGACCTCGCTCGAGAACACCTCCACGTCGACCAGACTGGCAAGGGGCGAGGCGCGCCAGAGCGGCGGCGTGTCGGGCGCGCACATGCTGATCAGCGCCGTCGGCATCCTCGCCCTGCGGAGCCAGTCGAGGGTCTCCAGCGCCCCGGGCACCGGGACGAACCACCTCGCGAACACGTCCTCCCGGACTCGCATCGCCTCGCGGAGCTGTTCCGGAGTGGGGCGCGCCCCGGCCCGTCGGCAGATCTCGCGCAGGTTGGCCGGGAGATCCCCGAGGCGCCCGGTCTGCCGCTCGACCGAGGTCGCCTCCCATTCGCGGCGGAAGGCCGCCGGACCCAGGCCGAGCGCTTGCGCCGAGCGCACGAACCACGCGTCCCAGTCCGCTTTGGGGAACTCGTGAACGAGCGTTCCGAACAGGTCGAACACGACCGCGTCGAACCGGCTCACCGGCCGGTCCGCCACTCGTCCTCGAGCAGCCCGTAGACCGCGAGGTCGTAGAAGCCGCCGGTGCCCCGTCCTTCACCCCGGAGGATCCCCTCCAGGGTGAACCCGAGCCGTTCGGGGATGGCGCGGCTCCGGAGGTTCTCGACCCCCGCGCGGACCGTTACGCGGTGGAGCCCGAGCTCGTCGAAGGCGATCGACAGGAGCGCCCGCACCGCCCGAGTCACCAGCCCCCGGCCCTCCCAGGGCGAGGCGACCCAGTACCCGATGTCTGCGACGATCCCGAACGGGTCCAGGCGCATGCCGACCCCGCCGGCGAATCGCCCCTCTACGAACAGCCCCAGACCGTCGAGGCCTCGCGGGTCGGCGGTCACGGTCTCGAGAAACCGGCGCTCGTCCTCGATCGTCCTGACGTGCTCGACCCACGGCATCCACACCGCGAGGCGCTCGCGCTCGGCCTCGACGACCGACCACACGTCCTCGAGGTCGTCCATCCGCAAACGGCGCAGCAGCGCACCGTCGCCGAGCTCGACGGGCAGCGGACTCACGAGGGCTGGGCCGCGGCCACCTTCCGCCGCTCCTCCTCCTGGAGGACGCGGCGCAGGACCTTGCCGATCATCGTCTCGGGGAGCGAGTCGCGGAACTCGATCTGCTTGGGCACGCGGTAGGCGGCGAGCCCCTGCGCCGGGTCGCGGGCCCACGCGATGATCTCCGCGGGGGTCGCCGTCTCGCCCGGCCGCAGGACGACGAACGCCTTGACCGCCTCGCCGGTCTTCTCGCTCGGAACGCCGATCACGCACACCTTCGCGATCTTCGGGTGCCGGTACAGGACCTCCTCGACCTCGGTCGGGTACACGTTGTAGCCGGAGACGATGATCATCTCCTTGATCCGGTCGACGATGCGGAAGTACCCGTCCGGGTCCATCACCGCGACGTCCCCGGTGTGCAGCCAGCCGTTGCGGATCGTGAGGGCGGTCTCCTCGGGACGGTTCCAGTACCCGAGCATGACCTGCGGACCTCGAACGCAGAGCTCGCCGGGCTGGCCCGGACCCACCTCGCGCTCGGGGTCGTCGAGCGCGACGATCTTGCACTCGGTGTCGGGGAGCGGCATGCCGATCGTGCCCGGCCGCGCGCGTCCGTCGATGGGATTGGCGTGCGTGACCGGGGAGGCCTCGGTGAGACCGTAGCCCTCGACCAGCTCCGCCCCCCCGGTGACCTCACGGAACGCGTCCGCGACCGCCTTCGGCAGCGGCGCCGCGCCCGACACACACGCCTTGACCGCGCGCAGATCGTACTTGCGGGTCTCTGGCGACTCGTTCAGGTGCTGGTACAGCCTCGGGACGCCCGGGAACAGCGACGGCTTCTCCTTCGACAGCGCCTTCAGAACCATCCCGAGATCGAACCGGGGAACGAGCACGAGCTTCACACCCGCGAGCACTCCCAGATTCAACTCGGTCGTCATTCCGTACGAGTGGAAGAACGGGAGCACGCACATGATCCCGTCCTCACCCTCGACGATGTTCGAGAACCAGGCGCGGCACTGCATCGCGTTCGCGACGAGGTTGAAGTGCGAGAGCATTGCGCCCTTGGACGGGCCCGTCGTTCCGCCCGTGTAGATGAAGCCGGCCGGGTCGGTCCTCGGGTCCACCGTCGCGATCGGCGGTGGGGCGCCGGCCGAGCGGATCAGGTCCGACCACCACGACACCGCGGCCGAGGCCGGTACCGGCGGCCAGGGCTTGCCCTCGTGCTTCGCCTCCTTGCGGAAGCGGATCGGCGCGAGCTGCTTGAGGGGGAACCGCATGTAGTCCGTGATCCGGGTCGTCACCACGTGATCGACCCCGATCCTCGCGAACACGTCGGCGAAGCTCGGATACAGCTGGTCGAGCACGACGACGACCCGCACGCCGGCGTCCCGGAGCTGGTGCTCCATCTCCCGCTGGGCGTAGAGGGGGTTGTTGCCCACGACGATCGCGCCCAGCCTGACGATGGCGTAGTAGGCGATCACGTACTGCGGGCAGTTCGGCAGCACGAGCCCCACGCGGTCGCCCTTCGCGACGCCGAGGCCGGCGAGCGCCGCCGAGAACCGCTCCACCTCGCGCAGGAGGTACCGGTAGGACATCCGCCGGCCGAACCACGCCATCGACGGGCGCGTGGGGAAGCGCCGAGCCGCCGAGTCGAGCAACGAGAACAGCGAGATCTCCGGGTACGGCTCGAGGGTGCGGGGGACCTCGGGCGCGTAGTGCTCGAACCAAGGACGATGCTGGGTCACGCTGGAATCATTTCAGAACCGGCGGCCGACGCTCAATCCGCCGCCAAGCCGGTAGGCTCCACGTCGGGATGGCCGGCTGGCTGGAGCAGATGCGAGAGAGGGCGCGCGCCGCCCTGCCCCCGGTCGGCGGCGAGCTTCGCGTGGCCGGCCTCTCGGCCCCGGTCGAGGTGATCCGCGACCGCTGGGGCGTCCCGCACATCTACGCCGAGAGCACGGACGACCTGTTCGTCGCGCAGGGGTACGTCGTCGCCTCGGAACGCCTGTTCCAGATCGACTCGGCGCTCCGGCTGGCGGGCGGCCGCCTCGCGACGATGTTCGCCGACCTCGTGCTGCCGATGGACCGGTTCGCCCGGACCGTCGGCTGGAACCGCGCCGGCGCGAGGATCGCGGCCGCCTACGACGACCGGTCGCGGCGGATGGTGGAGGCCTTCCGCGCCGGGGTGCGCGCCTGGCTCGAGACCATGCCGGCGCCGCCGGTCGAGTACTCGGTGCTCGGGCTCGAACCGGAGGTGCCCGACGACGACGGCTCGTGGGCCGCGGCGGTCGTGTTCGTCGGCTGGGGCCTGTCGGCCAACTGGGACAACGAGCTGCTCCGGGCCGAGATCGCCGAGCGCCTCGGCTGGGAGGCCGTGCTGGACCTGTTCCCCGACCTTCCGACCGAGCCCGGACCCGTGATCGCCGGCAAGCGGCACGGCGGCGTCTCGGGGCTCGACCTGCTGAACGCCGCGCCGGCGCGCCGGCCCGGACAGGGCTCGAACAACTGGGTCGTGGCTGGCTCGAGGACCGAGAGCGGCAGGCCGCTGCTGGCGAACGACCCGCATCTCGTCGTGCAGACGCCGTCGGTGTGGTTCGAAATCCACCTGTCGGCGCCCGGTTACGAGGCCTCGGGGGTCGCCCTGCCGTTCGCGCCGGGGGTGGTGATCGGCCACACGCCCCACCACGCGTGGGGGCTCACCAACGTCGGCGGCGACACCCAGGACCTGTACCTCGAGCGGCTGAACGAGGACCGGACGGCGGCGTTGTACGAGGGTGCGTGGGAGCCCCTCGCGATCCACCGCGAGGAGATCCGCGTCCGCGGCCGGGCCGAGCCGGAGGTGCTCGAGGTTCGCGAGACGCGCCACGGCCCCATCCTGGACTCCTACGTCGTCGGCGTCGCGCAACCGACGGTCGTGGAGGGAGGGATCCACGAGACCTACGCGCTGCGGTGGATCGGGCACGAGCACGCGATCCCGCCCTCGGTCCTGCTCGACCTGGCGGCGGCGCGCTCCTTCGAGGAGTTCCGGCGGGCGGTGAGTCGCTGGGCCTGCCCCGGCCAGAACGTCGTCTACGCGGACGTCGACGGCACGATCGGTTACCAGTGCACCGGCCTGTACCCGGTGCGGCGCAAGGGTGACGGAACCGTGCCGGTACCTGGGTGGACGGCCGAGTTCGAGTGGGACGGGTTCGTGCCGTTCGAGGATCTCCCCTGGTGCGAGAACCCGGAAGAGGGATTCCTCGCGACCGCAAACAACAAGATCCACGACGAGGGGTACCCGTATCTGATCGGCAGGGACTTCCTGCCGCCGTTCCGCGCCCGGCGGATCGTCGAACTCCTCACGACGACCGAGCGGCACACGGTGGAGACGTTCGCGGCGATGCAGGCCGACACGGTCTCGATTCCCGCGCGCGAGATCGCAGCCCGGCTCGCCGCGGTGGAGCCGGCCGACGACCGGCAGGCGCGCGCGATCGCCCTCCTGGAGGGCTGGGACGGCGACCTCGCCGCCGACTCGTCCGCGGCATGCCTCTACCAAGTCTGGTCGAAGCACATCGCTCGCGCCGTGCTGCTCCCGCGCCTGGGGGAGGAGCTGTTCACGCACTACTACGGGCGTCGCGAGTGGACCAACGCCTTCCAGGTGCAGGTGCTCCCGAACCTCCTCGACTACCCGAGCGCGCGATGGTTCGGCGCCCCCGGTCGCGCCGCGCGCGATCGGGTCCTGCGCGAGGCGCTCGACGCCGCCCTCGACGAGCTCGAGCGATCGCTCGGCGAGGATCGCGCCGCCTGGCGGTGGGGCGCGCTCCACCGCGCCGTGTTCGCCGGCCCGCTCGCGCTGATCGAGGACCTCTCCCCCCTGTTCACCGCCGGCGTGGTCGAGACGGGCGGGGACGAGCAGACGATCTGGCAGGGCGCGTTCGAGCCCGGGTCCTCGTACGACGTCGTCGTGCTCCCCTCGTGGCGGCAGGTCGTCGACCTCGGCGACCTCGAGGCCTCGGTGGGCGTCCACACGACCGGACAGTCCGGCAACCCCGCGTCCCCGCACTGGAACGACCAGCTCGCCCTCTGGGCCCGCGGCGAGCACCATCCCGTGCCGATCGCGCGCGAGCGGGTGGAGGCGAGCGCCGAGTCCTCGACCACCCTCGTCCCGCGGTAACCTACCCGGGCCATGCCGAAGTCGAGGTCCCGGCCCAAGGGCAGACGGCGCCCGTACCTCGCGCCTCCCACCAAGCGCAAGCCGCGGCCGAGCCCGGCCTGGTTCGGGTGGCTGATCCTCGGGGTCATGGGGCTCGGCGTGCTCGTCATCGTGCTGAACTACATGGGCCTCGTCCCCGGCGACACCCAGCAGCTCTACCTGTGGCTCGGCCTCGGCCTCATCGCGGTCGGGTTCGCCCTGGCCACCCAGCTCCGCTGACGCCGATCCCCGCTCGCTGGCCACCGCGGCCCCCTGGGCCATCGGGATCACCCCATCGAATCACACCGGTGTGAGTTCCCACAGCTGTGGACGGGCCTGTGGAAGATCACACCAATGTGATTCGCCTGTGGAAAACGGAGCCCCCGAACGGCGCGGTGCGCGGGGACAACCTGCCCACCGCCTGTGGATGGCTGGGGAAAACCCTACGAGCGCGACTCGCCTGCCGCCGGGCGGTGGACCACCTCCATCGGCTCGCCGCAGTGGCGGGGGATCTGGAGCTCGCCGAGGCGCGTCACTCGGAACTCGGTGCCGCACTCGCGGCAGACCAGGAACACCGCCAGATCCTCGACGTCCTCGACCTCCGGCCGCTCTTCCCGCCCCGGCCCCGAGGCCGCCCGGAGGGCCTTCATCCCCACCCACGCGATGAGCACCGCCATCGCGACGGCCGTGAGAACCACCCACCAGCTCACGGAAGGCGCTCCAGCACGGTCGCGTTGGCCATCCCGCCGCCCTCGCACATGACCTGGAGACCGAACCGTCCCTCCCGCCGCTC
Source organism: Actinomycetota bacterium (assembly GCA_021325015.1). Lineage (GTDB taxonomy): Bacteria > Actinomycetota > UBA4738 > UBA4738 > HRBIN12 > JAJPHY01. Next base: position 20,713 of record JAJPHY010000088.1, read on the forward strand.
GAGCTCCCAGAGGAGGTCCGTCATGAGCTTGCCGCCCGTCGCGCCGAGGGGGTGCCCCATCGCGATCGCACCGCCGCTCGGGTTCACGTGCTCCTCGAACCACGGCCCGGGAACGTCGAGCGCCCGTTTCCACGCGAGGACGACCGAGGCGAACGCCTCGTTGATCTCCACGACGTCCACGTCCTGAAGTCGAAGACCGGCCCGTTCGAGCGCCTTTCGCGTGGCCGGGATCGGACCGGTCAGCATCAGGATCGGATCATCGCCCACCACCGCGAACGAGACGAACCTGGCCTTCGGCCGCAGACCGAGCGCCTCCGCGCGCTCGCGCGAGGCGATCAGCAGCGCGCACGCGCCGTCCGAGACCTGGGACGAGTTGCCGGCCGTCACCGTCCAGTCGATCTGCCCCGGGAACATCCGCTCGAACACCTCGGCCCGGAACGCCGGCTCGAGCGTGCGCATGCGCTCGCGGTCGGGCTCCATCCGGATCCCCTCGTCCCGCGCGAGCGGCTCCGCCCGGCCAGGCGCCCGAACCAGGACGAACCGCCCCTCGAACCTCCCCTCGCGAACGGCGCGGGCGGCCCGCTCGTGCGAGCGGAACCCGAAGTCGTCCTGCTCGTCGCGGGAGATGCCCCACCGGTGCGCGATCAGCTCCGCCGAGATCCCCTGCGGCACCAGCCGACCCTCGTACCGGGTCGTGAGCGGCGGGGGGAACGGGTTGCCGCCGGCCGTCGAGGAGCCCATCGGCACGCGGGTCATGCTCTCGACGCCGGACGCGACCACGAGGTCGTAGGCGCCCGCCATCACGCCCTGGGCGGCGAAGTGCGCGGCTTGCTGCGACGACCCGCACTGCCGATCGATGGAGGTCGAGGGCACGGCCTCGGGCAGGCCGGCCGCGAGCCACGCGTTCCGCCCGACGTTCAGCGACTGCTCCCCGACCTGAGAGACGCACCCGGCGATGTGGTCCTCGACCGCGGACGGGTCGATGCCGGTTCGCTCGATCAGCCCGGCCACGCAGGCGGCCAGCAGCTCGACGGGGTGGACCTCCGCGTAGGCGCCGCCCCGGCGGCCGACGGGGGTTCGCACCGCCTCGACGATCACGGCCTCGGGCATCGCGTCCTTCCTCCCGGCAACCCGTCGAGTCTATGTCCGAAACGGCCACCCGACCCCGCCGGAGTGGGCCCTCCGGCCCGAACCCGCGGTTCGGCCACCTGTCACGCTGTGCCCGTGGACCCCGGCTTGACCGGAGGGCGAGAGCAACCGATATCGGCTCGTGTGCGCGAAGATCTGATGGCAGAGGAAACATCGTTCCTCGACGGAGGCAGCAGATGAGCGACTACGTGAGCGGGCTGATGGCCGACCTCAAGGCCAGGAACCCGGGCGAGCCGGAGTTCCACCAGGCCGTCCAGGAGGTGGCCGAGTCCCTGACGCTCGTCTTCGAGCGCCACCCCAAGTACCGCGAGGCCAAGATCCTGGAGCGGATGACCGAGCCCGAACGGGTGATCATGTTCCGCGTCCCGTGGGTCGACGACGCCGGCGAGATCCGGATCAACCGGGGGTACCGGGTCGAGATGAACAGCGCGATCGGCCCGTACAAGGGAGGGCTTCGGTTCCACCCCACGGTCAACCTCGGGCTCCTCAAGTTCCTGGCGTTCGAGCAGGTCCTGAAGAACGCGCTCACCACGCTCCCCATGGGCGGCGGCAAGGGCGGATCGGACTTCGACCCGAAGGGCAAGAGCGATGCAGAGGTCATGCGCTTCTGCCAGTCGTTCATGACCGAGCTGCAGCGCCACATCGGCCCGAACACCGACGTGCCGGCCGGCGACATCGGCGTCGGGGGGCGCGAGATCGGCTACCTGTTCGGTCAGTACAAGCGAATCCGCAACGAGTTCACGGGCGTGCTTACCGGCAAGGGCATCGAGTGGGGAGGATCGCTGATCCGACCCGAGGCGACCGGCTACGGCGCCGTCTACTTCGCTCACGAGATGCTCGGGACCCGTGACGACAACCTCGAGGGCAAGGTGTGCCTGGTCTCGGGCAGCGGCAACGTGGCCCAGTTCGCGGTCGAGAAGCTGCTCGACATGGGCGCGAAGCCCGTGACGATGTCGGACTCCAACGGCTTCATCCACGACCCCGACGGGATCGATCGCGAGAAGCTCGAATGGGTGATGGAGCTGAAGAACGTCCGTCGGGGGCGCATCCGCGAGTACGTGGAGGCGTTTCCCCACGCCACCTACACGGAGGCCGACCCGAAGGGCGACCACAACCCCATGTGGGCGATTCCGGCCGACTGCGCCTTCCCGTGCGCGACCCAGAACGAGATCAACGGGAAGGACGCGGCCAACCTGCTGAACGGGGGCGTCTACGTCGTGAGCGAGGGCGCGAACATGCCGAGCACCCCGGACGCCGTCGACCAGTTCCTGAGCGCCGGCATCCTCTACGGGCCGGGGAAGGCCGCGAACGCCGGCGGCGTCGCCGTCTCGGGCCTGGAGATGTCGCAAGACGCCCTGCGGATCACGTGGGCCCGGCACGAGGTGGACGGGCGCCTGAAGGACATCATGAAGGCGATCCACAAGCAGTGCCGCGAGACGGCCGAAGAGTACGGGACGCCCGGCAACTACGTGAACGGCGCGAACATCGCGGGCTTCGTGAAGGTGGCCGACGCGATGCTCGACCAGGGTCTCGTTTGACTCCGAGAGGAACTATTCCGTGACGGACTAGTTCTGAAGCACGCGGTCGAGCGCGACCCGGGCGATCGGCACGCAGGCAAGCGGCAGGGGGCCCGGCCCGGTGATCACCATGCCGGCGCGCCCTTCCCAGATCTCGTGCTCGACGCGCAGGTGGATCGGACCGGCGGCGAGCGACCAGGTCCACCGTCCGCCGGGTCGGTCGACGTCGAGGACCTCGAACCGCACCCGCACGCCCAGCCGGGCGTGGATCTCGCCCTCGAGGCCCGGACGGAGCGGGCCGTCGGCCAGGAGCGCGCGAACGCCGGGCGCCCACTCACGCCAGCGTGCGGGATCGTCGTAGCGCGCCCAGATCCGGTACTTGCTCGCGGGTCCTCGGCGACGCACGCGGACCGTGGCCATGGCGCTCGGGTCAGCGGGGGACGTGGCGGAGCAGGAAGTCGAGCACCGCCCGCCACTGCCGGAGCTCCTCCTCGATCACGTGGGAGGAGTGTCCGGCCCCGTAGGTGTACAGCTCGGCGATGCCGCCGCGCGCGCGCAGGGCGTTCACGTACGCCATCGCCTGATCGGGCGGACAGCGCGTGTCGTGCTCGCCGACCAGGAACAGGATCGGGATCTTCACCCGGTCGATGTAGGTGATGGGGTTTCGCTCGCGCACGAGCTCGGGCACCTCGTGGATCGTGCCCCCGAGGAGGCTGCGGTCGTACGCCTGGAGCGACGGCGCCTCCTCGTCGTAGGCCTGGGTGTAGTCGCCGACGGGCACCCCGGCGACCGCCGCGACGAACCGGTCCGGATGCAGCCCCGCCGCGAGCAGGGTCGTGTACCCGCCCCACGACCAGCCGCCGATGACCACCCGCGCGGGGTCGGCGATCCCGCGGGCGACCAGGTCGTCGAGGCCGGCCACGACGTCCTCCACCTCGGGGAACCCGATGTCTCCGATGATGTGGTCCCGCCACTCGCGCCCGTACCCGGTCGAGCCGCGGTAGTTCACCATGCCGACGGCGAACCCGTGGTCGACGAGCATCTGGACGTCCGGCCACCAGCCGTCCCCGTACAGCCAGCTCGGCCCTCCGTGCACCTTGAGATACGTCGGGAACGGGCCGGGGCCCTCCGGCGTCACGACGAACCCGTGCACCCGGTCGCCGGCCGGGTTGACGAACGTCCAGGACCGGTAGGGGGCACCCTCGACCACCCCCTCCCCCGGCTCGGGGACGAGGATCTCCTCCCCGCGGTCGTCGAGGATCCTCGAGGCCCGCTCTCCGCGCTCGACCCGGTACCAGACCCGCCCCTCGGGGCGTACCCGGGCGCCGAAGACCTGCCCGCGGACTCCGGGGATCTCGAGCGTGCCGCTGGTCGCGAGGTCGTATCGGAGCAGCTCGTCGCGTCCCAGGAAGCGGTGGAGGACCAGGATCGAGCGCGCGTCCGGCCACCAGTCGAGCGGCACCACCTCGCCCGGCAGGTCGAACGCGAGGTCGACGCGGGAGCCGGTCGCGGGATTCCAGATCGCCGGCCGCGTGAGGTTCTCGCGCTCGTGGCAGAGGAGCAGGCGCTCGTCCCCTGGAACGGGGGACCAGGCGATCGCGGTCACGGAGTTCTTTGGCCCGTCCGCAAGGGTTCCCGCGACCTCGCCGGTCCGCGGGTCGACCACGAGGAGGGCGCGGTGGATGTTGTCCCCCGCCTGCGCGGTGTCGATGCAAAGGAGCGCCTCGTCGGAGGAGAGCGCACCGAGCTCGAAGCCCTCGAGCTCGCTCTCGAAGGTCCCCAGCACGAGCATGTCGACGTCCCGATGGACCTCTTTTGCCGGACCCCCCTCCTCCGAGACGTAGACGGCGAACCCCGACCGGTCGGCGATCGCCGCCGCGACCAGCGTCGGGCCGACCGCCAGGCCGCTCGGCCACCCGTCCGGCACGCCGGGGAGGAGGGGCTCGGGCTCCCCGCCGTCGAACGGGGTCGCCATCCACCGGCCGGACTCGTCCCCGGAGTCGTCCCGGAACCAGAGCACGCGCTCCCCGCGGCGGTCGACGGTCGCGATCGTGACGCCGATGGGCTCGTCGGTGATTCGACGCCGGACCCCGGTGGCCCGGTCCCAGGCCACGGCCTGGGCCGCCCCCGACTCGTTCGAGACGGTCACCAGCCGGTCCGGCGCGTCCGGCGACCAGTGGGGCAGGTGGATCGTCGGCGTGAGCAACCGCCGCTCCCAGACCGGCCTGTCGACGCTCATCGAGGCAGAGCCTACCAAGGCGCGGCGCCTCGCTTGCCCGGCGTTCGGACAGCCCGCCCGAGCTGGAGGTCGTCCCGGCGCCCACCGAGCACTCTTCCCCGGTCGACGGCACCGGTTGACGGCCGTGGTCCCCGCGGGTATCACTCGCGTCCACGTCACAAAGCGTCCACATCCAGCGGGAGGAGACCGAGTGAGCCAGGACCGCAGGACGATCGTGTTCTTCCCGGAGGGGGCGTTCGGCCCGACCAACAACTGCGTGGGCATCGGCAACGTGTTGCGGGCGCGCGGGCACCGCGTGGTGTTTGTGGTCGAGGAGTCCTTCGCCGGCACGCTCGAGGCGCGCGGGTTCGAGGAGGCCCGGATGCGCCTCACGCCTCCCCCCGAGGTCGAGGAGGAGCCGGGTCAGTTCTGGAAGGACTTCATCCGGGACACCGCCCCGGAGTTCCGAAAGCCGACGATCGAGCAGCTCGAGACGTTCCTCAAGCCGACCTGGCAGGCGCTGATCGACGGCTCGATCTACGCGCACGAGCGCCTGTGCGAGATCTTCGACGAGCTCGGGCCGGACGCGATCGTCGAGGACAACGTCGTGGCGTTCGGCGCGATCCCCGCGAGCGGACGGCCGTGGGCGCGGATCATGTCCTGCAATCCGCTCGAGATGAAGGATCCGGCCCTCCCGCCGGTGTTCTCCGGCCATCCGACCGGGAACCGGGACGGGTGGGAGGAGTTCTGGCGGGAGTACGACCGGGTGCTCGGGCCGCAGATCGCCGAGTTCGACGTCTGGCTCCGCGATCACGGCGCGCCGGGGCTGCCGGGGCAGCGGGACTACATCTGGGAGTCGCCGTACCTGAACCTGTTCGTGTACCCGGAGGAGGCCGACTACCCGCGGTCGAGCCCGCTCGGGCCCACGTGGCACCGCCTCGACGCCTCCGTGCGCTCCACCGGCGAGACCTACGACGCGCACGCCGCGCTCGGGGACGAGGGTGCGCTCGTCTACCTCTCGCTCGGCTCGCTCGCGAGCGCCGACGTCGAGCTGATGCGGCGGCTCGTCGACGTCCTCTCGCGAACCCCGCACCGGTTCATCGTGAGCAAGGGTCCCCAGGCGGAGCTCTACGAGCTTGCCGATAACATGGTCGGCGCGGAGTTCCTTCCGCAGCCGGCCATCCTGCCGCGGGTGGATCTCGTCATCACCCACGGCGGGAACAACACGGTGACCGAGAGCTGGTACTTCGGCAAGCCGATGGTCGTGCTGCCGGTCTTCTGGGACCAGTACGACAACGCCCAGCGGGTGGACGAGCTCGGGCTCGGCGTTCGGTTACCGACGTACGCGTTCGAGGAGGACGAGCTCGCCTCCGCCATCGATCGGCTGTTGGCCGACGAGACCCTCGAGCAGCGGCTCCGACGGATGTCGACGAGGCTTCAGGCGAACCCTGGGACGGTGAGGGCCGCGGACCTGATCGAGCGCCTTGCCCGCACGGGCGAGCCGGTCCTCTAGCCGCGGCCCGGCGGCCGGCCGGAGGGATCGCCTCGCCCGGCCGGGCTGTCCATGATCGCGCGCCACACGCGTTCGGGCGTGAGCGGCATATCGAGGTGGCGGACGCCCAGGTGCGCGAGCGCGTCGATCACCGCGTTCTGCACGGCCGGGGTGGAGCCGATCGTCGCCGATTCCCCGATCCCCTTGGCGCCGAGCGGGTTCAGCGGCGTCGGGGTCTCGGTGTGCGCGAGCTCGAAGGAGGGCAGCTCCGCCGCGCTCGGCATCGCGTAGGTCGCGAGGTTCGCGGTCAGCGGCGTTCCGGCCTCGTCGTACTCCACGCCCTCGAACAGCGCCTGCGCGATCCCCTGCGCGAGCCCGCCGTGCACCTGCCCGTCGACCAGCATCGGGTTGAGGATCCGGCCGCAGTCGTCCACCGCGACGTGGCGGATCGGTCGCGCGTCGCCGGTCTCGAGGTCGACCTCGACAACGGCCACGTGCGCGCCGAACGGGTACGTGTACTCGGGCTGACGGAACTGCGCGCTCGCCGAGAGCCCCGGCTCCATGCCTTCCGGAAGCCGGGCGGGGTCGTTCGCTGCCTCGGCGAGCTCGGCCCAGGTGAGCGCGACCTCCGGCGCTCCCAGGACGCCGATCCTGCCTTCCGGCAAGACCGCCACGTCGTCGAGGGCCACCTCCAGAAGGTGCGCGGCGAGCGTTCGAGCCTTCTCGAGCACCGCCTCCGAGGCCCGGAACACCGACGAGCCCCCCACCTGCAGCGAGCGCGACCCGAACGTTCCCTCGCCACGCGGCACGGTCGCCGTGTCGGAGTGGATCACACGAACGGCCTCGACGGGCACCCCGAGCACGCCGGCGGCCACCTGCGCCATCGCGGTCTCGTGGCCCTGCCCGTGGGAGGAGGTCCCGACCCGAACCGCGACCGTCCCGCGGTCATCGACCTCCACCGACCCGAACTCCTTGCGCCCGAACCCCGTGACCTCGACGTAGACACTCACCCCGATCCCCAGCGCAAGCCGGTCCCCGCGGGCGCGGCGAGCCGCCTGCTCCGCGCGGAGCTCCCCGTACCGCGCGAGCCGGAGCGCCTCGTCCAGCGCGCGCCCGTAGTCGCCGACGTCGTAGGTCGAGCCGACCGCCGTCGTGTGCGGGAAGTCCCCGGGCGGGATCAGGTTCCGTCGGCGGAGCTCGACCGGATCCATCTCCAGCTCCCTCGCGAGCAGGTCCATCGCGCGCTCGATCGTGGCCGCCGCCTCGGGCCGCCCCGCGCCCCGGTACTCGCCGACCGGAGTGGTGTTGGTCACGACCGAACGCCCGCGCGAGGCCACCCGCGGGATCCGGTAAACGCCCGGGAGCATCGTCCGCGTCGTCGGCGGCAGGTAGGCGGCCACCGGGTAGGCACCCAGGTCGGCCAGGATGTCGACGCGGAGGCCGACGAGCGTGCCGTCGCGCGTGGCCCCGAGCTCCACGTCGTGGATTTGCGCACGTCCGTGGTTCATGGCGAGCATGCTTTCCGAACGCGTCTCGGACCAGCGCACCGGCCGTCCGAGTCGGACCGCCGCGGCCGTGCACACCAGGAGCTCGGGGTAGACGTGGAGCTTGGCGCCGAACCCCCCGCCCACGTCGGGCGCGATCACTCGCACCCGCTCCCTGGGCAACCCGATCCACTCGGCGAGGTCGGCGCGGACGTCGAACGGGATCTGCGTCGAGACCCACACGGTGAGCGACCCGTCCTCGGCGGGCACGACCGCGATCGCGCTCGTCTCCATCGGGACCGGAGCGACCCGCTGGTTCACGAACCGGCCCCGGACGACGACGTCGGCCCCGGCCGTCACGTCCTCGGCCCAGCCCTCCTCGAACGCGTGGGCGAGGTTCGTGCCCGCCCCCGGGAACAGCAGCGGCGCGTCCTCGGCGAGCGCGGCCTCGGCACCCACGACGGACGGGAGCGGATCGTAGGCCACCGCCACGGACTCGGCCGCGTCCATCGCGCGGGCGAGATCGTCCGCGAGCACGACGGCCAGGGGCTCCCCGACGAACCTCACCACGTCCCGGGCGAGCACCGGCCGCTCGAACGGCCCCTCGACGTTCCCGGCCGGCGGCCGCGGCGCGAGGTTCAGGTCGTCGGCGCCGAGCACGGCGCGCACGCCCGGCATGGCCGTCGCCGCGGCGGCGTCGACGTCCTCGATCCGGGCATGCGGCATGATGGAGCGAACGAACACGGCTCGGAGCGCGTTCGGCACCGGCACGTTCTCGACGTACCGAGCGCGGCCGGTGAGGAACCTCGGGTCCTCCACGCGGCGGACGACGCTTCCGAAGACCGAGCCGGGCATGCGGCGCACACTCTAGAGGAGCGGGAGATGGGAGGATCCGGAAGCCGGGCGGGGACCCTGCGGACCGAGGAGAGCACCCGTCCGAGCGGAGGCCGTGGGTGCCTCGCCGCCCTCTCGCTCGCGGCGACCCTTCTCACGCTCCTCGCGCCGCCCGCCCCCGCGATCGCGGCACCCCGCATCGCGGCGAGGCTCGTGGCCGGCGGACTGAACCAGCCGACGGCGTTCACGTTCGGTCCCGGGGACCGGATCTGGTACCTGGAGAAGGCGACCGGCGAGGTCCGCGTGCACGATCTGCGAACCGGGGCCGATCGGCTGTTCTTCCGGGTCCCGGGCGTGAACCCCCAGGGCGAGCGCGGGATGCTCGGAATCGCGCTCCACCCGGACTTCCCCACGAGGCCGTTCGTCTACGTGTACGCGACCCGCTCGGTGAGCGCGGGACTCCGAAATCAGGTTCTGCGGATCACCGACCGGAACGGCACCGGCGCGAGCCCGAAGGTTCTGATCTCGGTCCCGGCCTCCTCGAGCCCGTACCACAACGGCGGGCGGATCCTGTTCGGCTCCGACGGGATGCTGTACGTCGTCGTCGGCGACGCGCACGACCCGGCCAACGCGCAGGACACCTCGGACAACCTGCGAGGCAAGATCCTCCGGATGACGCCCTCTGGTGGCGTGCCCTCGGACAACCCGTTCCCACGAAGCCCGATCTTCGCGTTCGGCATCCGCAACTCGTTCGGGTTCACGTTCGACCCAACGACCGGTCGCCTGTGGGAGACGGAGAACGGACCCGAGTGCAACGACGAGCTCAACCTGATCGCGAAGGGGCGGAACTACGGCTGGGGGCCGCACGAGACCTGCTCGGGAAGCTCTCCCCGGAACACCAACCAGGACGGGCCGGACCCGGTGCTGCCGAAGCTCTGGTACACGCCGACGATCGCGCCGACCGGGATCGCGTTCTGCGAGCGGTGCGGCCTGGGCGCGAGGAGCCGCGGCGCGCTGTTCTTCGGCGCCTACAACACGGGCGACGTCCATCGCGTGCGGCTGGACGCGGCGCGGACGGGCGTGGCAAGCCAGACGGTCGTCTACCACCACCCCTCGGGGATCCTCTCGATGGAGGTCGGACCGGACCGTGCCCTGTACTTTAGCGACTTCGGCGGGATCTATCGGCTCGTCCGGTCCTCGCGCGCTCCCGGAACGCTCGTGCCCGTTCGGGGCCCCTTCCCCATCACGCGACTGCGCGTTACCCTCGAAGCACGAGGAGCGCGCCTCCGAGCGCTCGATGGGGGGTGACGAGGTGCAGATCGGTCAGCCCAAGCGCATCATCGAGGTGGAGCCGGCCACCATCCCGATCCCCGAGGTGCTGCCCCAGCCCGAACCGGCCCCGGAGCGCGTGCCCTCCGGGCCGCCCCCGGAGCACGACCCCGCGCACGCCGAGCCCGAGCGCGAGCCCGCCGGCCCCGTCCCCTGAGCCCGTGCTGGTCGAGGACCTCCCTCGGGCCGCTCAGACCTTCGCGGAGCCGGTCCTCGCCTGGCGTGCGTGGGCGCTCTCGACCGACCGGAACTTCACCGAACCGCGTCTGCACCCCGTCATCGGTAGCCCCAGGCCCTGGCCGCCGCTCGAGCCCGCGCGCGCGACCTGTCGGAGGCTCCGACCCCACCCGGTCCCGGACGTCGGCTGCACGTGCGGACTCCACGCCGTGCTACAGCCCGGGGCGCTGCGATGGACCCGAGACCCTGTGGTGGTCGGCACGGTGGCGCTCTGGGGCCGCCTCGTCGAGCACGAGCGCGGCTACCGAGCCGAGTTCGGTTACCCGCAGCGCCTTCGGCTCGTGTGCCGGCTGTGCTTCTGGCAGCGCGATGTCGCCGGGAGCGTCCCCGACGTGGTCGCGCGGATGCGGGGGGGCAGGGTCCTCCCGCTCTGCCTCGAGCACCTCGAGCTGGCCCACCGCTACGGCTTCCCCACGCCCACCCTCGCGCCCGCCAGGAAGGTCGAGCAGGCCCTCCTCTGCGCCTACGCCGTCGACCTCTTGGGCGCCGACGCTCCGAGCGCGGGTGGCATGAGGCGCCCGGCCGACGCCGCCCGCGTCACCGCCGGCGGGTGACGCCCTCCGCCGGATCGCCCGTGCTCTCCCGAGCGAGGTAAGACTCGATCCGGACGAGGTCGAGTCGATCTGCACGCGGTACACGATTGTCGGCGCTCGTTCGCGCACCGGAAGGTCAGGTGGAGACGACCGGACTCGAACCGGCGACCCCCGCCTTGCAAAGGCGGTGCTCTACCAACTGAGCTACGTCCCCGCCCAGATGATAGGGCTCGGGCGCGAGGCGTCAGGCCCCGGACGATCCCTCGGCGCCGACCTTGGAGCCCGCGCTCGCCGCGCTCGTGCCTCCACCCGCCTTCGAACTTGCGGCAGGCGCCGGGAGGGTCTCGGGCGCGGTCCACAGGGGCTCGCCGTCCTTGTCGAGGAACTGCAGCACGGGCGTCCCGTCGGAGGTCAGGCCCATGATGGCGCGCAGCTCGCCGTCCTTGTTCAGGAGCCGGAGGATCGGCGAGCCCTCCGCGGCCAGGCCGAGGCGAGCGCGAACCTTCCCGTCCTCGTCCTGCAGCGAGATCGTCGGCGAGCCCTGCTGGGCGAGGCTGTAGACGAAGCCGAGCTCGCCGTTTTTGTTCCGGAGCGCCAGCGTGGGCGAGCCCTCGGTGCCGAGCCCGAACTTCGCGCGGACCTTGCCGTTCTTGTCGACCATCGCCATGCTCGCCGACCCGTCCGAGAACAGCCCGAAGGTCGCGCGGACCTTGCCCTGGTCGTCGGCGATCGCGAGCCCGGCCGATCCGTCGGGCTGCACCCCGAAGCGGGCCCGGAGCCGCTCGTCCGGTCCGTAGAACGCGAGAAACGGCGAGTCGTCGCCCGTCACGCCCAGGCGCGCGCGGACCCTCCCCTCCGAATCCTCGATCTCGATCTCTCCGGCCCGGACGACGCGCTTCTTCATCGCGTGACCTTCCTCGCTCGCTCGCGGATGCCGATGGCGGACCGCACCCCCATCGCGCCCTAGCATCCCTCCCCGGGAGGGGGCGAGTCAAAGATGGACTCGGGGAAGGAGGTCGTAGATGCGAGAAACCGCCGGAACCCGAGGGTCCCAGCGGTCTCTCAAGCCGAACCCTAGGGATCGCCCTCGAGCCCGTCAAGCCGAGGACGCCGGTCTTGTCACTCTTTCTCGATGCGCTCCAGGCGGAGGGTGCAGGCGCGCAACCGATCGGGGAGCGGGTCCACGCCGATCCCCGGACCCGAGGGCACGCCCATCGTCCCGTCGGACGCCATCTCGAAGGGCTCGGTCAGGTCCTGCTCGAAGTACCGCCGGCTGGCGCTGGTGTCCCCCGGGAGCGTGAACCCGGGCATGGCCGAAAGGGCGAGGTTCGCCGCCCGCCCGATCCCGGTCTCGAGCATGCCCCCGCACCAGACCGGCGCCTCTTGCGCCCGGGCGACGTCGTGGACCCGCCTCGCCTCGAGGAGGCCGCCCACGCGACCCTGCTTGACGTTCAGGATCCGGCACGCGCCGAGCTCGAGCGCCGCCGAGGCGTCGGCCGGCGAGCGGATCGACTCGTCCAGGCAGATCGGGCTCCGGATCATCTGCTGGAGCTTGGCGTGCTGGACCAGGTCCTCGTGATGCAGGGGCTGCTCCACCATCAGCAGGTCGAGCTCGTCGAGCGCACGGAAGACGGTGACGTCGGCGAGGGTGTAGGCGGCGTTGGCGTCGACCGAGAGCGGGATGTCGGGATGAGCCTCCCGAACGGCCGCGACGCGCTCCACGTCGGTGCCGGGCTCGATCTTGAGCTTGATCCTTCGGTACCCCTCGGCGAGGTACCCGGCGACCTGGTCCAGCAGCTCCTCGGTGGTGGGGGCGATCCCCACCGAGACCCCGCACGCGACGCGATCCTTGTCGGCCCCCAGGAAGCTCGCCAGCGAGCGCCCCGCGGAGCGGAGCTCGGCGTCGAGGACCGCGTTTACGAGGGTGGCCTTGGCCATCGGGTGTCCCCGCACGCGCGAGAACACCGCGTCGAGGTCGGCGGCGCCAACGTCTCCGGCTGCGAACAGCGCCGGTATCAGGAAGTCCCGGAGCACGAGCCAGGCGCCCTCGTTGAACTCCTCGGAGAAGTCCGGGTCGATCCCGGCGACGCACTCGCCCCACCCATAGCCAAGGTCGGTCTCGACCCGCGCGAGGATGCAGCGCTTCTCGGTCTCCACTCCGAAGCTGGTGCGGAAGGGCCGCACGAGGGGGATCCCGACCAGTCGCAGCTCGACGGCGCGGACGACGCTCATCTCGGCGTCCTCGTTGCCGTCCGCACGCGAGCACCGACGAAGGCCGCCGTCCGCGGACGCCACGGGGCGGGCCCGGACTCACGCGAACACATAGGTCGACCCGACGCTGAAGCCGCGGGCGATCAGTCCTGCGCCGAGACACGCCTCGATCGCGGAGGCCGTCGCGTCCCGCCATGCGAGCGCGAGCTCCCGGTCCCGCTCTCGGAGCGCGTGGTAGTCGCGCGGGATCCGCACGAGGGCCGGGCCGGCGCCCGGCCGGTCCCCCGGAGCCGGCGTGGGACGGTCGTCCGGACCAGCGCGGTCCAGGACGACGACTCCCCGTTCCTCGGCGGGCCCCGGGGGCTCGGCGGTGAGGTCCCAGCGGACGACGAGGCGATCGCTCCGCTCGCCGCGATTCAGCAGGTCGGTCATCTCGCCGTAGAAGTTGCGGTGGAAGGCGTCGCACACGGCGCCGAGCTTGACCAGGTTGAAGTAGGCGTTCCTCGAGAGCAGCGGGTCGAACGTCCACCGGACGACCTCGACGCCCAGGTCCAGGGCCGCCGCACGCTGGGCGAGTTTCAGCGCGCGGCCGACCCCACGCGACCGGCACTCCGGCAACACCGCGAGCATGTGCGAGTGAACGTGGGTCAGGTCGCCCTCGCGACCGAGGAACCCCAGCACGTACCCGACCATCCGCGGGCCCTCGAACGCCCCCCACGGGGCGTTGCCGCTGTGCATCAGCGCGCGGATCAGCTCCCGCGGCAGGAGCTGATGCTCGCCCCACGTCGCGATCATGACCTCGAGGATCCGGTCGGCGTCCTCGAGGGTGGTCAGCTCACGAAGCTCGACGCCGGCCGCCGCCGCCGCCCGATGCGCCACGTCCCAGGCGTCCCCCATCGCGGCGGAGTCTACCGCCGGCCGGCGCCGTCTCAGGGGCTCGGCGGACGTGGCTCGTCGGGTGCCGAACGGGCCCGGGCGGACCGCCCGGGCCCGTTCGCCACGCCGTGCGTCCGATGCTCAGCCGCCGGCCGGCGGAGGGAGCTCCTGCCACTCGTTCTCGTCGAAGTCCTGTCCTCGGCGGCGCTTGAAGAACGCCACGACGCCGGCCACGACCGCGCCGATGAACGCGAGCCGGAAGAGCTTGCCGAAGAACCCGCGCTTCTTCTTGGTGTCCTCAGACTCCTCGCCCATGGGGACATCCTCCTCTCGCGGTGGGCCTGGTTGGACTTGAACCAACGA
>JAJPHY010000158.1 GCA_021325015.1 Actinomycetota bacterium
ACCCGCAGCTCCACCACTACACTCACCTCGGGCACGAGGCTCACCTCCTGTTCGCTCAGGGTCTGGGTGAGCCTACGTGCCCTTCTCGTCGGATCCTCGGAAGCTCGAACTGCGGTTCGCGGAACGCATCCCCATCGAGTCCGCCGGTTGCCGAGCAAAGACACCTCGTGCATACTCGTCTGTCGAGGTTGGACCGGCTCTCCGTGTGACCCTCACGGCTCCAAGCAAGGTCGCGGGGGGTCGGCCATGGAGGGGCGCGGTCGTCGGTTGGGGGCAGAGTGGTTCGGCGCCTAGGTCGAAAGCCTCAAGTCGGTTGCAGGCCGCGTCATCCCCTGGAGAGGCGTCCTTTGCCCGATGCGACGGAGGCCGTGGGTCACTAGCCTGGTGCGCGGTGCTCCGTGCCGAGCACACGTTACGTCAGAGGAGGATCGTCGAGTGACGTACCAGTGGTCATCCAAGAAGGTGCTCGTTACCGGCGGGGCATCGTTCATCGGCTCGACGCTCGTGGACGCGCTGCTCCGGCGAGGGGCGTCCGTTCGCGTGGTGGACGACTTCTCGAGCGGGGCCTACCGCAACATCCGGGACGTGGTGGAGGACGGCTCGGTCGAGCTGATCCGCGGCGATCTCCGCCACCCGGACGTCGCTCGCGCGTCGGTCGACGGGATCGACGTTCTCTTCCATCTCGCCGCGGATCACGGAGGGCGAGGATACGTCGACCTGCACCAGTACGCGTGCTCGACCAATCTGGGCCTCGACTCCATCCTGTTCAAAGCTGCGCTGGATGCAGGTGTCGAGCAGATCACCTACGCCTCCTCCGGATGCATCTACCCCCTCTACCTCCAGGGGAACCCCGAGGAGACGCTGTACATCACCGAGGACATGGAGAAGGCGCCCGGCTACGATCCGGATGGCCTGTACGGACTCGCCAAGATGGCCGGCGAGCTGACGCTTCGGGCGATGCACAAGGAGTTCGGGGTCAAGACCGCCTCCTGCCGCTACTTCACGGTCTATGGGCCGCGCGGAGTCGAAAACCACGCGGTCATCGCGATGATCGCCCGTGCCTTCCTGCGCCAGGATCCCTTCTATGTGTGGGGGAGTGGTGAGCAGATCCGGAACTGGACCTACGTCGACGACATCGTCGAGGGGACCATCCGAGCTGCCGAGCGGATCGAGGACGGAACCGCCGTGAACCTCGGCACCATGGAACGGGTTCGGGTCATCGACGCCGTCCACATGGTGTGCGAGCTCGCGGGCTACGAGCCCGAGATCGTCCGGCAGCTCGACATGCCGGTCGGCCCGATGAACCGCGTGGCCGACAACTCGCTCGCCAAGCGCCTGCTCGATTGGGAGCCGGCGGTTCCGTTCGCCGAGGGGTTGAGGCGAACCTACGATTGGTACGTGTCCACGAAGACGCCCGACGAGGTCCGGGCGATCCTCGACTTCATGCTGACCGGACGCGGTGCTCCTCCGGCAGCCTCCGAGCCGGCCGGGGCGGCGGCGGGGGGGAGCGTGTGAGCGTCGTCCTCGAGGACGTGTCCGGCTCGCGTTCGGTGCTGGAGCGTCGCTGCCGCACGAGAGTCGACCGGCCGCGGGTGAACGGGGTCAGGATCGACCCCGTCTCCGCCGAGGAGTTCCTGACCGCCGTGTCCACGTTTCTGTCGTGCGGTCACAGCCACGTGGTCCACTTCTGCGCCGCCCACCCCACGGTCGAAGCGCGCCGGGACCCGGGCTACCGGGCCTTGCTGGACCGGGGGGCGCTGAACGTTCCGGACGGGATGGCGGTTGCCTGGGCGGCGCGCCTGTTGGGGACGAGGACGCAGCGCCTTGCCGGGACCGAGGCGACTCACCTGACCGCGGCGTGGGGGGTGGAGCGCGGGGTTCGCCACTATCTCTATGGCGCCACGCCGGAGACGCTGGAGCGCATGCATCGACGGTTGGACCGGTCCTATCCGGGGATCCTCGTGGTGGGCGCCGAGTCCCCGCCGTTTCGTCCTATGACGGACGAGGAGCTCACTTCGAGCGCCCGACGCATGCAGGACGCGGGGGCCCAGGTGGTGTGGGTCGGCCTCGGCGCGCCGAAGCAAGACGTCATCGCGCACCGACTCCGCGAGCTGCGGGCGGCACCGGTGATCATGTGCGTGGGGGCCGCGTTCGACTTCGTTGCCGGTACCGCGCGCCGGGCCCCCGCCTGGATGCGGCAGACCGGCCTGGAGTGGCTGCATCGGCTGGTTGCCGAGCCGCGGCGGCTGTGGAGGCGCTACCTGATCGGCAACCCCGCCTTCGTGTGGGGAGTCGTGCGCGACCGACTGGCGTCGTCACGACCGAACGCGCCCCGGTGAGACGGGCGACGGCGGCGCGGGTCCTGCGGCGGCTCCTCTTCCCGGCTCGGTCGGTTGCTTCCATGCACCCGGCCCTGTATCTCCCGGTGGCTCGAAGGGTCTACCGGGACGTGCCGGATCGAGTGGTGGGTCCGGACACGGAGCTCGTGATCGAGGGGTCCCCGCGTTCCGGCAACACGTTCGTCGTCGCCGCCTTCGAGCTCGCTCAGCGACGCCCCGTGCGGGTCGTCCACCACCTGCACGCCGCGGCGCAGGTGCTCGAGGCAGTCCGCCGCGGGATCCCGACCCTCGTCCTGATCCGTCACCCCCTGGACTCCGCGACCTCGCACATGCTCAGAGAGCCCTGGATCTCCCCGAGACAGGCGCTCCTCGCGTGGATCCGGTTCTACGGGCCGCTCGTCGCGGTCCGCGAGCGCATCCTCCTGGTTCCGTTCGAGCGGGCGACGCACGATCTCGGTTCGGTGATCGGGGAGGTGAATCGGCGGTTCCACACGGGGTTCGACGAGTTCCGCCATTCGGAGGACAACGTCGCCCGCGTTTTCGAGGAGATCGAGCGAGGGAACCGCGCGAACTTCGGGGTGCTCACCGAGATCACGGTCGCGCGCCCCTCGAGAGAACGGGACGAGCGAAAGCGGGAGCTCCGCCGCAGGCTGGAGCATCGGAGTCTCGCCCCGCTCCGGGCCAGGGCCCAGAGCATTCACGACTCGCTCCTCAGCTGCGACGTCTCGGCCTAGTCGGACATGCGCATCCTCATCCTTCATTCGCGCTACCTCTCCGGTTCGACATCCGGGGAGAACCGCGTCGTCGAGGACGAGGCGAAGCTCCTCGCCGAGGCCGGCCACGACGTCCGGGTCTGGGCGCCGAGCCCCCAGGTTTCGGGGGTGGTGTCGGGGCTTCGCCTCGGAGCCTCCGCGGTGTGGTCCCGCTCCGCGGCGCGACGCGTCGAGGAGATGATCCGAGAGCATCGGGCCGAGGTCGTACACGTCCACAACCTCTTCCCGCTGCTTTCCCCGAGCGTCCTTCGGTCCTCGCGTGCGGCGGGTGCCGCCGTGGTCGTGACGCTGCACAACTACCGGTTCCTGTGCCTGCCGGCCAGCTTCCTGCGCGCCGGGACTGTGTGCGAGCGATGTCTCGGCCGGTTCCCGTGGCCCGGCGTCGCCCACCGCTGCTACCGGGGGTCGGCCCTTGGAAGCGCGGCGCTCGCCGCGTCCCTCTCGCTCCACAGGACGGTGCGGAGCTTCGACACGGTCTCGTTGTTCTTGCCCGTGAGCGAGTTCGTGCGGCGCAAGTACGTCGAGGGCGGCTTCCCCGAGGAGCGTCTCGTGGTCAAACCGAACTTCACCTGGCCGCTCGAGCCCAGAGCGGGAGCCGGCAGCTACTTCCTGTACCTGGGTCGCCTGTCTCCCGAGAAGGGCGTGGATACGCTCCTCCGCGCGTGGCGACTGGGGCGGCGCGAGCACGATCTCGTGGTCGTCGGCGACGGGCCGGAGGCGCCTGCGCTGCGAAGAGGCTCGGTGGCCGGGGTCCAGTTCCGGGCGGGCGTGCCCGCCTCGGAGGTTCCGCAGCTCCTCGCGGGCGCGCGGGCGGTGTTGGTGCCCTCCCGGTGGTACGAGGCCGCTCCCCGCGTGATCGTCGAGGCATTCGCCGCCGGCGTGCCGGTGATCGCCAGCCGGATCGGGGCCCTCCCGGACCTTGTCCGGGATGGGGAGGCGGGCATCCTGGTCCCCCCGGACGACCCCCCGGCCTGGGCGCGGGCGACCGCACGGCTCGAGGACGATGCGGAATGCCGTCGGCTCGGTGAGGGGGCCCGGGCGATCTGGAGCCAGAGGCACAGCCCCGAGCAAGGCCTTCGAGGGCTCGAGGCCGCCTACGAGCGAGCTCGGTCCGTGGCCCCGGGCAATCTCGGGGGCGCGGGGGAATGAGCGGCTTGCGGGTGTGGTCGGGCAGGGCTGTGGACCGCCTATCGGCGCCACGAGCGAACGAGCTGCCTCGGCAGGTTCGACGTGACCATGCCGAGAGGCCGATACAGCGCGTTCCGCCGCCGGAAACGTCGAAGGTCGCGCTCGAACGTCGGGTCGGACTCGATGGACGCCCGGAAGCGAGATGCCGCCCAGGCATAGAGCTCGGCATCCAGTCGGTTCTGCTCTTCGATCACGCGTCGAGTGGAGGGGGAGACCGGTTCCCTGCGGCGCTGCGGAGTGACGTTCGCGCGAACGTAGTACAGGCGGGACCAGCCGAACGCGCGGTGCATCAGCAGGAGGCTTTCGTCGAAACGCTCCGTCAGTCCCACGACGGAGAAATGCTGCTCGATGTTCCGTTTGGCCGTCTCGAGCATCTCGTCGGTGCAGCCGCCGAACGGCGTCCCGATGTCCCCGCTGATCGCTCTGGTCTGGCTGTTGTCCGTCTCGATCGCAACACCGCTTCGGATGTAGTGCTCGAGAGTCGGATGGCGCTCCACCAGCTCCGCGTGCAGTGGATGACGCGGGTTGCGGGCCACGTAGGCATACTGGGACATGGTGAGCGCCACCGGGTCCCGAAGCAGAGTGAGGTAGGTCGCGGGATGCGGGACGAACCGGTGCAAGCCGAACACGGTGTGGGCGATGATCAAGCGCGCGCGCGCTCGCTCTTCCTCAGGCAGGTTGGCGAAGTACTCGATCGAGAGCTCACGATTCGGTCTGCCCCCGTCCCGTGGCAGGGCTCGAAGGATGCGATTGCGGATGAGCAGAACCTCTGTCGATCGGAACTGACGGCGGAGGATGCGGCGCATGGTGGTGCCGGCCGTCTTCCCGATGTGCAGGAAGATGACGACGCGAGGTTCGGGCGGGTTCGCGCCGAGACCGGTCGCCTCGTTGCCCGTCCGTCGCGCGTGCCTGATCGGTGGCTCCGCCATGAGTCGGTACGATACCGTCTGGTGAAGAGCGGCGGCCGTGACCATTCGGTCGAGCCCGGAGGGATTCCGTGACCCGAGACTACGTGGTCCTCTGCGTCGCCGCGACGGGCATGAGCGGGACGACCTTGCTATCGCGGATGCTGGGTCGTCTTCCGGGTTTCGTCGCGGTCGGCGAGGTGGGGCACCTGTGGGACAAGTCGCTGATCGACGGTCGGGCGTGCGGATGCGGCCGGCGGGTGAGCGAGTGCCCGTTCTGGGGCGAGGTCGGGCGGGAGGCGTTCGGCGGTTGGGACCGGGTCGATGCACGCTCGGCCACCGGCCTGCGGGGCAGGCTGCTGCTGAATCACACGCCGCTCCCGCATCCGTTCGCGCTCCCCCTGATCCTGCATCCCCGACTCTCATCCACGTATGCGGAGAACCTCGCTCGCTACGGCGACCTCTTGGTGCGGCTGTACGACGGCATCGCTCGAGTATCCGGGGCGCGCGTCCTGGTCGACAGCATGAAGGTTCCGGCCCACGTCTACGCCGTGTGCGCTCGACCCGACCTGAACGGCCACGTTCTGCACGTGGTGCGAGACAGCCGAGGTGTCGCGTATTCGAACACCAAGCTCGTCAAGAGGCAGGGCGAGGGCTACCGTGTGCAGCGGACTCCGTCCAAGTCGGCGCGAAGGTGGCTCTGGATCAACCAGGCGTTCCGGACGCTCGAGCGTCGTGGGGTGCCGACCACTCTGGTCCGGTACGAGACGTTCGTCCGTTCGCCCCGTGAGGAGCTTCGGCGAATCGCCGGGGATGTCGGAGCTCCCCTCGCCGAGGAGGACCTGGCCTTCATCGCCGACGACGGCGTGACGCTCGGCGAGGATCATCTGATTGCCGGCAACCGCGTGCGATTCGCCAAGGGTCCGATCGTCCTGCGGGCCGACGAGGACTGGAGGAGCGGTCTCTCGAGCGCTCAGCGCTTGGCCGTCACCGCGTGGAGCTGGCCGCTGCTTCGCCGATTCGGGTATCTGCCGACTCCAGGTGGTGACTGACCCGCTGCTGAGATGGTCCGGCGGCATCGCCGCCCGACTCAGGCGCCGCGTGCTCGGCCAGTGAGGAAGGCCCGAAGATTCGCGGGCGACAGATCGATGTGTGTCCAGACGCCCACGAGACGCTTTGCGAGCGCAACCTGCAGCAGATTCTGGACGACCGCCATGGTGGTCGTGGCGGTCGCCACTCCTGGCCCGCCGAAGCGTGGGGCGAGCAGAATCTCCCCGGCCACGCTCAAGGCTCCCGTCACGACGGTCAAGGCCATCATCGCCTTCTGATGACCGGTCATGATCAGGGTCACGCCGCTGGAGCCGGCCCAGACGGAGACGAGCCGCCCGAGGCTCAACAGCACGAGCACGAGCGCCCCCTTGCGGTAGAACGAGCCGTAGAGGACGCCCATGACCGGCCGACCGAAGAAGACGAACACGAGAAGGATCAGGAGCGAGGGGAGACCCGCCAGCGTGGCCCCCGCCCGGAGCGTCCGCTCGAGCTCGACCCTTCGACCCTGCGCGTGCAGCTCGGCGATCAACGGCGGAAGCACCCCTCGAAGGATCCACAGCGGGGTCGCGACGAGCACGACCAAGCGGGTGGCCGCCCCGTACAGCGCCACCTCGGGCTGGGGTCGGAAGGCGCCGAGCACGAGGAGATCGATGCCGGTGCTGAGGAAGTAGCTCGCGACGTTCGTGATGAGCGACGGCCAGGCCATGTCGAAGACGCCCCGAGGGGGAACGCGACCCTCACCGCGCAAGGCCCGGACACGGCCCACGAGGAGCAGTCCGGCCACGCACGCCATAAACGCGGTCGTCGCCGCGGAGATGCCGATCACGGCGGCGAGCCCGACGTCGGCCCCGACCACGAGGAGGCCGGCGAACGCCGTCGCCCAGAGCACGTCGAGCAGCACCGCGTCGAGCAGCGTCGCGAGGTCGAAGCGCTGCAGCCCGCGGAACGTCTCCACCAGCAGGGACTGCATCGCGCTCGCGACGAGCCACCCGCCGGTGAAGAGGCTGACGCCGGCCACGATCTCCGAGTGATACACGTGGCGCCCCATCCAGGGTCCGACCATCCCGACCGCGGCGCCCACGGCCAGCGAGCCGATCGCGCCGATCGCCAGCACCCGCTCAATGGCGTGCCGCGCCTGCCCGGGATCTCCGACGCCGATCGACGCCGATACCAGGCGCACGACCGCCCGGTCGAGCCCGAGTTGCGCGATCAGGCTCCCGACGATGACGATCGTGAAGCTCGTGAAGTATCCGCCGAACTCCGCCGGCGACAGGAGTCGCGCGAGCAGGGCGTTGATGAGAATTCCGAGGACCATCGAGACGACGCGCCCGATCAGGACCCACGAGGATCCGCGGATCAGACGCCGTCGGACGGAGGCGAGGACTCCCGGCTCCGCCCCGGCGAGCGGCTCGATCGCTTGTTCAGCCACGAAGCGCGAGGATCGAGTCGGGGGCTCGATGTGGCGTCACGACCGGGTTCGGAGCGTCATGTGGGGTCACCCCGTGGGTGCGGGAACCGGATCTCGCCGGATGATAGCAGAGGTCCTCCTCCCGGTATCCCTCATCGACCCGACCCTCGCTGGGTCGGCGTGATCTGCTCGTTGGGCGTGAGGGGTCATCATGGGCAGGATGCGAGTGCGGTTGGGGGCGGAATCGGCACGCCTCCGGTACGTGGCTCGCTACCGGTTCTCCCTCTACCCCGCCCTGTACCTGCCCTGGGCGCGACGCCACTATGCGGGAACGGGGATCGAGGTCGTCGGTCCCGACACCGAGCTCGTCATCGAGGGGTTCGGACGGTCCGGCAGCACGTTCGCCGTCGACGCCTTCGAGCTGGCGCAGCCGGGGCGGGTGCGCATCGCCCATCACACGCACGCCGCGGCACAGGTCGTCGAGGCGGCCCGGCGGGGGATTCCCGCACTCGTGATCGTCCGGCATCCGGACGACGCGACCCTCTCGCACATGGCGCGCCGGGGCATCCCGGCCGTTACGGCGCTCAGGAGCTGGATCAGGTACCACGAGCGCGTGGCGCCCTGGAAGGAGCGGCTGCTGCTGGTGCCGTTCGAGGACGTCACGAGGGATTTCGGGACCGTGATCCGTCGACTCAACGAGCGGTTCGGCACCGAGTACGGGGTCTTCGAGCACTCGAAGGAGAACGAGGCCCGCGTCTTCGAGATCATCGATTCGCGAAATCGCGAGCGGTTCGATGCCGCACAGCCCGAGCGTGCCCGGTCGCTCGCGCGTCCGACTCGGGAACGGGAGGCGTTGAAGACCTCGTTCCGTGATGAGCTCGAGGCCCCACGTCTGCGAGCCCTCCGCACACGGGCCGCCGAGCTCTACCGATCGCTGGTGACGATCTCCGACTGACATCCGACTGCTATCATCGCCGCAAGCCTCGACCGTGCGAGTCCGTGCGGCGGGGACGAGCCGATGGCCGACCAAAGCCTTCCTCCCACCACCCAGAGCCGACAACGGACGGCGGTTCCGTCCGAGCTGGCGGGGTCACCCACGGGCGCCTACCGGCTCTCGCGAGCCCTGGTCCTGCTGTTCTTCGCCTCGACGGTGGACGTGGTGAACTTCCTCGATCGGGGCAACCAGTTCCGATACGCGATCCTGCTGATCCCGATCGGGGTCGCCGCCTCGATCTGGGTTCGCAGCGGGACGACATACATCCGCCGGCTGCGGGCGGTCGATCGGCCGCTGCTGCTCCTGTGGCTCTTCGGCATGGCCGGCACGATCTACGGGACCGTGGTCCTGCACTCGTCGACGACCGCCCGTCCGATCTTCCTTCCGATGGCGATCGGCTTCCTCTACCTCTTCGTGCCCGACCGCCCCACTGAGGACGAGGTGTGGCGGCTCGTCAAAGCCATTGCGCTGATCGGGGCCCTGTACATCGTGCTCGGCGCCGCGGTGAACACCCAGCTGATTCCGGGCCTGCTGAAGTACCGGCAGTTCCGCAACGCCCAGTTCGCGTCGGTGACGGTGGGGCTTGCGGGCGCGGCCTTCCTTCGGCGCCGAACGCGGCTGATCGGCCTGATCGTCCTCGCGGCCTTCAACTTCCTCGCCTATCCCTCGGCCACGTCCATCCTGGCGACCATGGGCATGCTGATCACGCTCTTCGTCACGCGCCCGAACGCTTCGAGCATGCGCCCCTACGTCGTGGGGCTCGTCATCGCGTTCGGCATCTTGGTGGCCCTCCTGAACCTTCCGGCCGAGATCGCCATCCTGAACGACTACTTCTCCTTCGTGCACAAGGTCAACGCGAACTACGGACGGCTCTCGGTCTGGTCGCAGGGCATCGCCCAGTTCGCCAGTTCGCCCTTCATCGGCCGGGTGTTCTCGGGGGGAACCGTGGCGGTGGCGACGAGGCTGCGAGCCGGGTCGCAGATCCAGATCCCCTATCACAACGACTACGTGCTGTTCCTGGCGGAGGGTGGGCTCGTGGGATTCGGACTCCTCGTCGCCTGGATCGCGGGACTGGAGCTGACTCTCCTTCGCGGGTATCGAGGCTTTCTGCAGGCCAACATGCAGGCACACGCGACGGCGATGCGGTTGCTGCTGGTGGGCTTGAACTCGTTCCTGGTCGCCGCGGCGTTCAACCCGGTCATGGAGGGGATGTCGAGATCGGCCACGATCTTCGGCTTCTACGGCGTGGCGATGATGCTCGGGCGACCCCCCAAGGAGGTGGCACTCGCGCGGGTCGGCACGAGGGACCGGGCGCCTCCGTGAGGCTCGTCCGACCCGGCCGGCGCCCTATGCGGAGAGCCACGGGGGAAGTCGTCGGTATCCTCGTTGCTCGAGCTCGTGCGCCAGCGCCGCGTTCGACGGGGCGAAGAACGCCTCGAGATGGGCGCGCGTCTCCGGACTCATGCGCTCCTCGTTCCGCCGACGGTTCAGACCCTGGTAGGCGGCACGCAGCGGCCCCTTGATCCTTCGACGTTCCCGCAGCAACCGCTTGCTGTTGATCCGGAGCGCGATACGCTGCAGCGCCGGGCTCCTGATGGAGATCGAGCGGTTCTCGACGGAGTAGTTGAACGAACGGACGACTCGATCGTCGATCTCGAGCCATCGACAGATCTCGGCCAGGAACGAGGGCGGGTCCGGAATCATGTGCTCGAAGAAGTACACGCGAATCGAGTCGCCGAACGCGTCGAGCCAATCTCGGACGTGATCGGCGTAGAAACCTCCCGCGAGCGTCCAGTAGGGTTCGGTCTCGGGAGTTCGCGGCACCGCCTCGGTGCGAACGCGCTCGCACTCCGCGATGAACTCCTCGAAGGACATCCGCCGAGGGATGCTCATCCTGCTCTTGCGGAATCGGTACTCGGACCAGATGCGATCGACGGGGTCGCGGAACATCAGGATGATCCGCGGATCGGGGAGCGCCTCCCGGATGGCCTCGATCGTCCGGCGCCCCCCCTTGAAGTACTGGGGGCTCGCCTCCATCAGGTACCGCTCGGAGCCGCAGTGTCGGAAGCACCGGAGGTAGTCCTCGATCGGGGGGAGGGTCGGCGGGTCTCCCGGGGGCCGAAAGTACCGCGGCTCCTTCACGCTCGAGGCGCAGATGTCTGGATGTTGCGAGAGGTACCAGAACAGGGACGTGGTCCCCGCCTTGCCCACACCGGCGATCAGCAGATTGGGCAGTCGTCCGGCCGACGGCACGCTACGTCGCCCTTCCCGCTTGAATGCGATGACGTGGGTTCATGGGCACCGATATTCTCACCCGCATGCATGCGGAGCAGAGGGTGCGCCTCCCGAAGGTCGTCGTGAGCTCCGTCGTGAGGTCCACCCATCAGGGCGAGAGCCACGGCGGCGTGTACCTCGTCGACCTCGAATCCGGGAAGGTGGAGCAGAAGTTGGACTGGAACGACCCCTCGATCAACTGGGAGGGTCGCGGGGCAGATCGAGGTCTGCGAGGCATCGCGTTCCATGGAGATCTCCTCTACCTTGCTGCGAGCGACGAGATCTTCGTGTACGACTCCGATTTCAAACCCGTTCGGTCGTTCTCCAACCGGTACCTGAAGCACTGCCACGAGATCTTCATCGAGGGCGACTCGCTCTTCGCCGCGTCGACCGGATACGACTCCGTCCTGGAGTTCGACATCGGCAGAGGGCGTTTCGTCCGAGGATTCTGCGTGAGACTCAGCGAGATCGCGCGCGTCAGGAGACGGATCGGGTTGCGCCCACGTCCCTCGTTCTGGGCGTTCGATCCCAACTCGGACCAGGGCCCCGCGCCCGGCGACACGACCCACGTGAACAACGTGTTCGTGGAGCACGGGGTCGTCTTCCTCTCGGGAACGGGCCTCGGGGACCTCTGGGCCATCGAGCAGGGTCGGATTCGTCGGTTCGCCCGGATCCCCTACGGGTCGCACAACGCCCGCCCGTTCCGGGGAGGGGTTCTGCTCAACCACACGGCGACCGACCGCATCGCGTTCGTCGATCGGGGCGGCCGGGTGCTGCGCTCGTTCCCCCTGCCGCGGTACGACCCCTCGGAGATGCTCCACGCCGCTCTCACTCGCGACGTGGCCCGTCAAGCCTTCGGGCGGGGGCTCACGGTCGCCGACGAGGATCTCGTCATCGGCGGGTCCTCGCCGGCCACGGTCACGGCGTATCGATTCGAGGATGCCGAGGTCCTCGGGTCCGTCAACCTGACCATGGATGTGCGAAACGCGGTTCACGGGCTCGAGCTCTGGCCCTTCGACTGAGCACCGGGGTATCGAGGCCCGCCCGGGCGGTACGTGAGCACCACGCCTGTCTCGCGGCGAAGCCGATTGAGCTTCGAGAGCCACGACGACACCTGGTCGGAGAGCATCCGAGTCGGGCGTGTTCGGATGGCGTCGATCTCGTTCTCGAGGTCCCGGATGTCGTACCCCATCACCCGAAGGCAGTGCTCGCCCAGGTGCCGAAGGTATCGGTGGGCCCACCGCTTGCGCACGGGGCTCGCCAGCGTCGACTTCCATTTGACCAGCGGCTCCGTGCTGAGGCTCGAGTACATGAGTCGCCCCGTCGGATCCCCCATCCGTCCGCCGATCGAGACGGAGGCAAAACGGGTAAGGACGCCTGGGTCGAAGGAGAGACCCAGGTAGGCGTGGAGGTCCGCCCAGGTGCGCTCCGGCTGCTGAATGAGATCCTCGAAGCGAACCGCATAGGAGCGGTCCGCGTGTCGCTCGAATGCCGCCGCCAGGGCGGGCACGCCGTCGAACAGATCCCGATGCCAGCGGTCGAGCCTCCACGTTCCGCCCGTCCACGTGTCGACGATCGAGGCAACGACCGCGAGCGGATTCCGCCACAAGAACACGACCTTGGCATCCGGGAAGAGCTCGAAGAGCTCGTCCACGATGAAGTAGTACCGGGGGGCCTTGTCCAGGAAGTACGGCCGGGCCCCGGCGGCCTGTTCGTACAAGGACCGCACGAAGGCCGCGACGGCGCGCCGATATCCGTGTTCTCCATCGGGGAGCGAAGCGGCGAAGTCCTTGATGGCCCTCGCGGCCGTCCCGTGCCCGTACTCCGCGAACGCGCCTCGCTCCCGCGCCGCGTACAGGTGGGGAAGCAGGATCCACGGCTCGGGGGTCGTTGAGATCTCGGCGTGCGCGGCGAGCACGCGCTGCACCAGGGTCGATCCCGACCTGGGGGGTGAGAGCAGGAACAGCGGACGCACGCTCACCAGTCCTCGTCCGAGTAGAAGGCCGAAGCGAGCGGGTCGGTCAACGTCCGGATCCGTTCCACCTCGCTCGCGTCAAGCCGGGATCGCCAGGCCACCGCAGCGGCGCGGCTGTTGCGTCTGACCACCGATGGATCCGCGGTCTCGACCGGGTTGGAGGGCGCGCTGTGCTCCCGGATCGTGCGCCGCACCGGGTCGTCGAAGGACAGATGGAGGTGACCGTAGATACGCGCGAAGGCGACCTCGGGGTCCTGCGCGACATCTTCGAGGCGGAGGAAGAGCCAGCCGGGGCGGCTCGCGCGATACTGCGCGATCGCATGGTGCACCAGGTTCCAGAGCAGGCACGCCTGGTCGAGGAGCGGCTGCTCCGCCGTCGCGAACTTCCGGATCTGCTCCTCGAATGGAGACAGCACCTCGCTTACCAGCAGCGGTTGGCGTAGGAAGTGGTCGAACGGATGTCTCCAGCCGCGGCGCACCAGGCTGTCGGCGAACGCGGCCGGATGCCGGATCAGCACCACCACGTCCATCGAGAAGCGGTCGGCGAGCCATCCGGCGGAGAACACGGCGATCGGGTCCTTGAGCAGCGGGCGCGCGCGGATCCGTCGGTACCGGGCGAAGGTCAGCCAATCCCTCGGCATCCTGGCGACGTCCTTCAGCGACCGGACCGCGGTCAGCTCCGCGGAGATCCGGTACCGGTACGAGAGCAGGTCCCGCATCGGTCCGAGGTACGGCTCCTCGTTGGCGGTCGACACGTAGGGAAACCAGTACGGAAAGCGGACGGCGAACGTGCCGGGTCGATGCAGGAGACTGAACGGCTCCCAGAGGTACGCGACCGGTGGACGTCGACAGGCAGCTATCATGCGACCGATCCATCCCGTGCCGGATCGATGCGATCCGGTGACCAGGATCGGGCGCGCGTCGTCCATCACGGCTAACTTATCGCACGGCGTGCTCGGGTCGGGACGACACGCTGCGCTGGGGGAAACCGGAGGGGGAAGGGAGTCCAATCGTGCGGTTCGGGGTCGTCACGCCGACGTTGAACGCCGAACGCTTCCTCGAGCAGACGCTGCGGTCGGTGTGGGCGCAGCAGGGCCCCGGAATCGAGATCGACCACGTCATCGTCGACGGGGGCTCGACCGATCGGACGCTGGAGATCGCCGCCGACTTCCCGTCGCGGGTCGTCGTCTCCCCCGATGACCGGGGGATGTACGACGCCGTCAATCGCGGGATGGAGCTCGTGGAGGGCGAGGTCCTCGGCTACATCAACGCGGACGACGAGATCGCGCCGCGGGCGCTGAGGCTCGTCGCCGCGGTGCTGGAGCAGCACCCGGACGTTGGGTGGGTGTGCGGTCGAGTCGAGTACATCGACGCCGAGGGACAGGTGCTCGGTCGCATGACGCCCGTCGACCTGACCCTTCGCAGCTACCTGGGCCTGGGGTGGTCCTGCATCCCCCAGCAGACCGTGTGGGCGAGGCGGGCGTTCTTCGAGCGCGTCGGCCCCTTCGACATCTCCTATCGCAACTGCGGCGACTACGACTGGTACGCGCGGGCCCTCACGCTGGAGCACCCGTACATCCTGCGGCAGACGATTGGACGGTTCCGGCTTCATCCGGGCCAGATCTCGCTGAACCCGGAGACGATGCGTCGGGAAAGCCGCATGGTGCAGGAACGGCACGGTCGCCGCGACGCGCTGGGCTGGGCGCTGGGGCGGCTTCTCAGCCTGCGGCTGAACGCGTCGAACCCGACCTGGTTCCTCGCCAAGAAGCGCGGGCGCATCTCGTTCAAACCCCCGGCGACGTCCGCCTCGTGACGGACCCCTGGTCACCCGACGCGGTCGGGCGACTGGTCTGCGGGTGATCGGCCTAGCTCGTCCCCCTCCGGCGCCTAGACCGTTCGGCCTGGGTCGCCTCCAAACGGACGAGCTGAAGGGAAGGAGTCACAACCACCCGTCGAGCCGAACAAGAACACCCCCGTGAGCTGCCGATAGTCCCTTCGAACCAGTCATGCCGAGGGGTTCCTCGGCGCAGGGATTCGAGGGGGTAGGTCATGGCACGTTCCACGCGACGCAACGTCGTCGCTGCCGCGACGATCGCGGTGATCGCTCTAACGGTGCCCGCCGTCGCGCCGGCCCACGCGGCATCGCCCGTCGTCATCCCACCGGGTGCGAGCATCCAACAGGCCATCGATGCCAACCCCGCGGGAACGGCCTTCCAGCTCCAGGCCGGGACCTGGACGCTATCGAGCACGCTGATCCCCAAGGACGGCGACGTCTTCACCGGGGCGGGCGAGGGCCAGACCGTGATCACCGGGACCGCCGGCATCAACGGGTTCGATAGCAAGAGCAAGGTCTCGAACGTCGTCATCAGCCAGCTCACGGTCAAGGGATTCGCCGACGGCATCCGCACCGGGACGGGCTGGATCGTCGACGGCGTGGAGGCCGCGTTCAACGAGATCGGGTTCCACATGTACGGCGACTATGCCGTGGTCAAGAACTCGTACGCGCACGACAACGGTGTCTTCGGGGTTCACGGCACGACGTCCACTGGTCAGCAGCTGCTCTCCAGCGAGGTGAGCTTCAACCACACCGACTCCAGCGTGAGCTCCGGGTACTCGGGGGGCGCGAAGTGGGTCTATGCGACGGACCTCGTCGTCCAGGGAAACAACATCCACGACAACTACGGCAATGGCCTGTGGCTGGACAACGAGTCCACGGGCGCCCTGGTGAGCGGCAACACGCTCCGGGGCAATCAGGAGGACGGCCTCCGCGTCGAGATCAGCTTCGGGAACACGATCCAGGGCAACCAGGTCTCGGGGAACGCTGGTCAGGGAATCGACCTGGTGAACGCTCGAGACAACGTGGTGTCGGGGAACACCATCTCGGGACCATCGTCGCAGAGCGTGGTCTTCCGGATGCTCGGCAACGGCCGCACCGATGACGCAGGCAACGAGTACGTGAACGCGAGGAATCGGGCAGAGCGCAACACGATCACCCTTGCCGCCGGTCAGCAGGTCGGGGTGATCCGCTCCGCCGGGACGACGTACGGCAACAGCTTCGACGCCAACACCTACGTGGTGCCGAGTCCGTCCGCCTCGTACTTCAAGTGGTGGGACGGATCCTCCAACCAATCGGTTGGCTGGAGCACGTGGCAAGGCACGTACGGGCAGGATCTGAACGGCACCATGAGCGGGACGAGCCCACCGCCTCCCGCCCCGCCCACGATCACGTCCTTCCTTCCGACCTCGGGACCCGCCGGGACCCTTGTGACGATCTCGGGCAGCGGGTTCACCGGAGCCACGTCCGTGGCCTTCAACGGGGTGGCGGCTCCCTTCACCGTGGTGTCCAGCTCGACGATCACCGCCACGGTTCCGGCCGGCGCGACATCCGGACCGGTCTCGGTCGCCGGGCCGAACGGAACCGCGCAGTCGTCCGGCTCGTTCACGGTCACGTCCGGCTCCTCCGGCGGGAGCATCTCGCGGGTTGCCCAGCTGGGAACCGTCCAGACCAGCTCGTCCGCGGTGGGCAGCCTCGCCTTGACCGTGGGGAGGAGCGTCGCGGCCGGTGACACCATCGTGATCGGTATCGGCGCCCAGGGAGCCGCGCGGGTGTCGTCGATCGTCGACTCGCGCGGGAACGCCTACCGCGTGGATACGGTACGGGCATCGTCGTCGCCGTCGGCCCCGAAGTCCACCACGGCCATCGCGACCGCCCACGTGACGACGGCGCTGAAGCCGGGGGACGTCATCACCGTCGCGGTGAGCCAGGGGAAGGCATGGGGCTTCGTGGCGGAGGACTGGACGGGAATCACCAAGCTCGACCAGGTCGGCGGGGCCGATTCTGGGGGAGGAACCGGATCGACCGTCACGGTGAGCTCGGCGGGGGCCACGAGCACGGCGCCGGAGGTCGTGTTCGCCCTCACGACGGTCAACTCCAGCCCGGGCATCGCCGCCGGTGCCGGGTTCACCGAAGCCGTCGACTTCGGCCTGGCGCAGGGTGGGGCGACGCGGGAGTTCGCCCTCGAGTACGCGGTCGTGAGCTCCTCTGGGGTCCAGACCGCGACCTTCACCCTCGGGGCGGCCAAGTACTGGGTGGGCGCGTTGGCTACCTATCGCTGAGCGGGTCCCCTCGACCGAGGCCCTCCCGGCCGGGTGAGAGCGAGACGGGCGGCGCACGGGGTGGGCGGAGCGGGCCAGTGGCCCGCTCCGCCCACCCCTCTCGGCGGTGCGCCGGTACGCTGTCGGCCGTGTCAGAACGGGCCCTTCTCGCGACCGCGCTCGGCAGGCTGCGGCATGCCGTCCGGCGCTCGGCTTCCGCGTACCCCGCCGTCTACCTGCCGGTGGCGAGGCGTCGCTACCCGGGAGCCGTCATCGACGAGCAGACGCAGGTCGTCATCGACGGGTTCACGCGCTCGGCCGTTACGTTCGCGGTCGTCGCGTTCCAGTTCGCGCAGAACGACCACGTGCGCGTCGCCCACCACCTGCACGCGGCGGGCCACCTCATCGAGGCGGCGAGGAGGCGAGTGCCGGCTCTCGTCCCCGTCCGTCCGCCGGAGGACACCATCGTCTCGGCCCTCGTGCGCGAGCCCGCCGTGAGCCCACGCCAGTTCCTCAAGAGCTACGTACGGTTCTACGAACGCCTCGTGCCGTACCGGGACGCCTTCGAAGTCGCGTCCTTCGAGGAGGTGACGTCGGACCTCGGGACGGTGATCGAACGGCTCAATCGCCGTTTCGGGACGACGTTTCGAGCGTTCCGGCACGATCCGGCACGCGTCCGCGAGGTCTTCGAGCTGATCGACGAACGGGCTCGGCGCCCTCCGTGGGAGCCGCTGATGGGTGAGTTCCTGGCGGGCATCTGCTCGCTCGACGACTACCGCAGAGAGCGCGATCGGCTCCTGGCCGAAGGCGCGCGCCTTCCTCCGATCCCGGAGGAGCGAGTGCAGCGTCCGTCCGAGGCGCGGCGTGCGAAGGGGGACGCGGCTCGCACCGCCTACTTACGACCGGAGCTTGCGAGGCTTCGCGCCAGCGCGGAGCGAGCCTACCTCGGTTTCCTCGGCGAGCGTCGTGCCCCGGAGCGATAGCGGGATCCGCACCCCCTTGCGAGTCGCGATCCGCGCTCGAGTGTGCTAGACGTACCGAAATGGCGCGTGAACGACGCTCCGCGCGCGCTCGCGCGGGATGGTCGCTGGCTCTCCTCGTCGTGATCCTGTTCGTGGCGGATGTCGCGCGGGCGACGACCAAGCCGCGGATCGACTCGTTCTCGCCATCCTCGGGCCCCGTCGGGACGTCGGTGACCATCCTCGGGGCGAACTTCGACGGCGCGACCAGCGTGGACTTCAAGGATGGCGTCC